>JBEKWK010000423.1:0-3518 GCA_049513175.1 FCB group bacterium | reverse complement strand
TCTACACCTGTGTTCACTTTAAAATCAGAAGTATCAGTACCTATGATACTGACATTTTTGATTGTAAGAGGAAAAGTACTAAGATTTTGTATGAAAGCCTGGACCACTGAATCTTTAGTGCTTCCAATAAGCACCTTGCCCATATCTATATCACTGCTACGACCCTGTGGGACAATAATGGAAAATGGTGAATCGCTTGTATCTGACTGAATTGTTTTAGTGGAATCAAGATTCCATACAATACATGTTCCGTCATAACTTCCACTGGCAAGTTTTGTACCATCAGGATTATAAGCAATAGAATTAACAACATCAGCATGCCCATATAATGTTTTCAATGAATCTCCGCTATTCACATCCCATAATTTAATTGTCATATCACCACTACCACTCGCAACAGTAGTTCCGTCCGGGCTAAAGGCAACTGTATTGACAGCTCTTTTATGTCCATTTATAGTTTTTAAAGTTGTACCGCTATTTACATCCCACAATTTGATTTCTTTATTATCATTTCCACTTACCAGCATACTACCATCAGGTCTGAAAGCAATTGAATTAATAAAAGAAGATTCAATAAAGGTTTTCACTTCAATTCCTAAATTTACATCAAAAAATCTGATTTTTGCGAACCACCCACCACTTGCAAGTGTCCTGCCATCAGGACTAAATGATACAGTTGAGATAGTACTTGTATGATTGAAGGTTTTAATAATGGTCCTACTTTGTAAATCCCAAATTCTGGCAGTATTATCCTGTCCGCTCGCAAGTTTGCTTCCATCAGGACTGAATGAAATAATACAACCGTTGCCCAACCATACATTTTCAATTAATGAATCCTTAATGATTCCATTTTTTATATCCCAAAGTGTAATTACACTATCTGTATTACCACTTGCAAGTATATTACCATCAGGACTATAAGCAAGGGAAGTAATCCAATTTACACCTCCATGTGGTAAACTTTTCAAAAGTATTCCGGTGTTTAAATCCCAAATATTAATATTATTATTAATATCGCCGGTAGCAACTGTTTTACCGTCTGGACTAATTGCAATAGAGAATAATCTGCTTGTATATCCTGTTAAAGTTTTAATGTTGTTTCCACTGTTCATATCCCAGATTTTAATTGAATTATCTATGCTGCCACTTGCAAGTAATAAACCATCAGCGCTAAGTGCAATTGCAATGACTCCGGATTTATGTCCCGTTAAATTTTTAATGACACTACTGCTGTCAACGTTCCATACCTTAATAGTATCATCCCAGCTTCCGCTAAAAAGTGTTCTACCATCCGGGCTATAAATTATTGATGTCACACCTTGTGTATGACCAATTAAAGTATCTTTCAGTATTCCACTTTTAACATCCCATATAAAAATATATCCCCACCCGGTAGAACTTGCAAGGCTCTTGTTATCTGGACTAAAAACTACAGAATAAACTCCTATGCTATTACCACAAAACAAAGTATTTTTAATGTTTTTATTCTTTATATCCCATAATTTGACAGTATTATCTGTACTGCCGCTTGCAAGTGTCAAACCGTCATGACTAAAGGCGACTGTCCTAACTGGATTTGAATGTCCTGTCAATGTATTAATATTTGTTCCTGTATTTACGTCCCAGATTTTTATATTTGCATCATCACTCCCGCTTGCAATAATAGTTCCGTCAGGACTATAAGCAACAGAATTTACACCGGATACATGTCCTGTCAATGTATTTAGCCTTTTTCCTGTAATGACATTCCAAAGAATTATAGTTTTATCCCATCCGGCACTTGCAATTGTATTACCGTCGGGACTAAAAGTCAATGACCTGATTTCTCCTGTATGCCCTGTAAAACTTTTAAGTAAGGTACCTGTAACAAAATCCCATAGATAAACTCTGCCGCTGCTTCCCCCCGTAGCTAAGTATTTCCCATCACCGCTCAATGCTATGGTCTCGATTGTACCCATTCCTAATACCATAGTATCTTTTAGATTTTGAGTGTCCCTTTCTTTTAGTTTTCCTCTTATCAGGTATTGGCTACCGGCTATATTTGGAAGTTGGCTCCAGTTGTATTTTAAGCCTGTTGCTCTGTTTGTAATTAAATGCCAGGCGGCACCGTTATTTGATGAATACTCCAAAGAAATTGTATCCTGTGGAGTAACGCCTTCCCAAGTTATTACCGTATCACTTCCCGCAAGAAATTGCTCCCCGCCATTCGGAAAAGTTATTCTTATCGTCGGCTTTACAGGAGGTTTAAAAGAGTATGTGCCGGTGGCATAGAAGTATTGAGGACAAACATCATTTACAAATTCAAATTTGCAGAACTGTGTTGTCGAATCTGCAGGTGTAAAGCTGATTGTTAAGTTTGTACTATCTCCCTGTTTCAAGGAAAAACTTTTGGGATTAATGTCAAACAAAGGGTTTGAAACATTAATGTTAGAAATGTTAAAGTCTCCTCCAATTGCCTTAACAGTTCTAATCGAATCTACTTTGACTCCCGGAGGTACATCTTTAAACCTGATTGAAATTGGCTGAAAATTAAGCCCGGCAATTTTAGATATTGTATAATTTGCAAAAGCATTTAATTGAGGATTGTCGAGACTCACCTCTACTTTAACGTCCGATTGGCAGACAGTTTTGCTTGTCCAATCTATTTCACAAGGTTCGCCGCCCTGGGCTGTGTGTAATATAGTAAGATATACATTCTTTGCCTGTTCTTCTGTCGTTACATTTTCAAACCACATTCCTCCGGTCTGAGTGGTTATTTGCTTCAGGCAATCGGGTGCCTGGAATCCGAGAGTAACAGCGTAAATTGCAATCTGATTCTGATTCGCCTGTGTAATAATATTATTAATATCAGGATTATAACCCGGCATTCCGTCTGTAAGCATGACGATAATTTTTTTATATCTCCCGGTTTTAGCTGCGGGTATTCCACCGGCAACAGGATTTAAAAGAGCTTCATTATAATCGGTTCCTACTCCGGCTTGCAGATTATTTATTGCAGTAATTAAGGTTTGTTTATCAGTTGTAAAATCCTGGTTAAAATAATTTTCATCGTTAAAGGATGTGATGGCACATTCAGATTTCCCCGAAAGCGAATTGTTTACCCAAACAGTGGCGGCGGCTTTTGCAATATTCAAACCGTTTCCTGCCATCGAACCTGAAACATCAATTACTAAAACCGATGACAGGGCTACAGGCGGTTTAGGTGCCGGGCATGTAACATTTGTTACGGTTCTTTGTATGCCGTTTTCAAGCACAGTAAAATTCGAAGGTGATAAATTTGTAATTTGATACCCCTGGTCATCAATTGCATAAAATTTTGCTTTAACAGCCGGATAAGCAGTTGTATCAACTTTAAAGACTGTCAGAGATTGAGCATCACACAATAATGGCAAATACAATAGTACCAAAAACAATAATAATTTTTTCATAATTTTATTATCAATTTATTTCATAATAATTAATTGTTGTGTTATTATTTCACTTGGTGTTTTTAATAATAAATAATAATTTCCCGAACT
>JBEKWK010000422.1:0-3540 GCA_049513175.1 FCB group bacterium | reverse complement strand
TTTCAACAAATTTTATTAAAACCTTACTATCAACATCCCAATTGTATTTTTGTTTTGAACAATTTGTTGCATTTTTTGAATAATCTGACCAATCAAATTCTTGAGATTGAATAATAAAATCAGTTATGGTATCAACATTAGAACAATCAATACTAAAACCTGCTTGAGTTTCCCCAATTATTCGTTTTAAAGGTACTGCTAATGAAGTAATAACAGGTATTCCAAATGCGAAATAATCAAATATTTTATTATGTATTGTTGTATTGTTAAAATCACTAATTTGATATGGTATTACTCCAATATCAATTTTGCTTAATATTTCTCCTAATTGTTCAAATTGATATTTGCCTGTCAATATAATTCTATCATTAAAATTTGATTTACTAACAATTTCTTTAATATCATTGAAACATTCACCATCTCCTGCTATTACAAATTTAATATCATTAACGTATTGGGCAGCATTTATAAATCCTTTTAGGAAATTACTTATAGATTTTTCACCGGATAAATGCCCATGGTGACAAAATATTTTTGGTTGTTGAATTGTTTTAATCCCAATATCTTGATATAAATCAAGCATAGGAGTATTGTAAACTATCTCAATTTTATTAAGTGGAAAATCGTAAGTTGTTTTTATTCTTTCATTTTGTTCTTTACAAACAGTAATAATGCCATCCATGACTTTTATACTTCTATGTTCAACACGATCAGGAATTTTTGCTTTCTGAACAATAAAACGACCAGTCAATTTATTATTATATTTTTTAAAATCTCTCATGGCAGCAGGATAATTTTCAGCCATATCCATAATTACGGGAATATTATTTTTCCTTCCAATTTTTCCGGTGGTTTCTGCAAGCATTATTTCTCGAGGAATAAGTAAATCAGGCTTGATATCACTTACGACTTTGTTAATCGCTTTCATCCAAATCGGATTAATGGATATAGGTATTGAGAATTTTGCAGATTTTTTATATCCTACCCGTATAATTTTAGCATAACCGATATCCTCCGTTTCCAAAGGTTCATCTACCCATCTTGCTAAAATATAAACTTCAAAACCAGCATTATAAAATGTTTTACAAAATTTTTCAATTCTTACTTCCCATGGATATTTACCTTTCCATATATATAAAATTCTCTTTCCCACTTGTGTTTTCTAATACCTATAAATCTAAAAAATATCATTAATTCAATCCAAGCTACCGATAATTTTTTCCACTGTATCAAGTATTTCTCCTGATTTCACCAATTCTTTCATTTTTGTATGGTCTGAATATAAAGGTCTATCAGTATCCAAAAAGCTTACATATTTTCTGATAATTTCTTTTGCTACAGAAACACCTTTACCTGTGTGAAACTCTCTGAAATCTAATGCCTGGGCGGCTGCCATAAATTCGATACCAATCACACCATAAGCATTGTCTAAAATCTGTGCATTTTTAATTGCTGTATTCATACCCATAGAGACAAAATCTTCCTGGTCAGCAGCAGCAGGGATTGATTGGACTGATGCAGGTGCTGATAATATTCTCTGTTCAACTATAAGAGAATCGGCTGTATATTGACTAAGCATCATGCCTGAAAACATTCCCGCTCCTTTTGTAAGAAATGCGGGTAGTCCGACACTAAGTGCAGGATTTAGCATACGATTTAAGCGTCTTTCAGATAATACCGATACCATTGTTATTGCAGTACCAGCCATATCCATAGGCAATGATACAGGCGTTCCCTGAAAATTTGCACCTGTTAATGTGATTTTATCTTCAGGTATAAATATAGGATTATCGCCGACACCGTTAAGTTCGATTTCAACCTGGGATTTTGCATATGCAATTGCATCATGTGCAGCACCAATAACTTGAGGTGTAGAGCGCATCGAATAAGCATCCTGAACTTTTGTTTTCATTTTACCAGTCATTAAATCACTTCCTTCAATGCACTTTTTTATAGCCCCGGCACTTCTTTGAGCCCCAATGAATCCCCGAATTTTATGCAACCTTACATCATAAGGTTTTAAATTTGCAAGTAGAGCTTCCAGGGACATAGCCGCTGCTATTTCAGCCTGTTTTAATAGCCTGTTGAAATCCCAAAGATGAATTGCACTCATAGCAGTAAGCAAATTGGAACCGTTTATTATTGCAAGTCCGTCACGAGCTTTTAGTCCTGGGATTGCAATACCCGCTTTTTCAAAAGCTAACTTTCCCGGCAAACGTTCACCCTGAAAATATGCCTCGCCTTCACCCATCATTAAAAGGGCAACCTGTGACATCGGAGCCAAGTCCCCACATGCCCCAACAGAGCCTTTTTGACATACTACAGGAGTAACTCCATTATTTAGCATTTCAACTAATGTTTGGGTTATTTCCGGGCGACAACCGGAGTTACCATGAGCATGTACATTAATTCTTCCTGCTATAGCACCGCGGACATACTCAATCGGTGCAGGGTCACCTATACCTGCTGAATGATTATAGATTAAATATTTTTGAAATTCTTTTATCTGTTCGTCATTGAGAACAATTTCTGAAAACTCTCCTATACCGGTATTTACGCCATACATGATTTCATGAGCACTAATTTTTTCTTCAAGCATTGCCCGGCAAATTTTAATTTTTTCTAAGGAATAGGAGGGTAGCTCAACTTTTTCATTATATCTTGCTATCTTTACTACCTTATCAATCGTCAAATTTGAGCCATCTAAACTAATCGTCATATACTGTACCTAAATTATTAATAAACCTAGAACGGGAAAATTTCATTAGACCCGTAAATGAATTGTAATACCCTGCCAAATCCCATACCCATTCCTGAGCGTTCAACAGGATTGTTTTTGAATAAATCCAGATAATCATCGAACATTTTGTCAACTCCTTCCGGTTTTCCGTCATGTTGGGATTTTAATTGTCTTAATTGACCAATCATTGTGCCTTCCATAAGTCTTTTTTTCAGAATATCAAAGTCATATTCGCGTACTGAACCGCCTATAGATTCCCCTGAATGTTTCAGTATAACATCAACACATTCACATGTCTGCTTATCTTTAGGGTCATCACGAACAAGTTTCATATTGAAAAATTTTATTTTTTCAGGATAATGGGTTACCATAATATTTTGGTCAAAATGATTAACTAAATACTGTTCATAATCTGATGATAAATCATCACCCCATTCAAGATTATATTGATGTTTTAAAATTTCTACAGCTTCGGTATAATGAATTATTTTAAATCCTTTTTCATAGAAGAGGTATAATTGATGATGTTGTTGAGGTGTTAGAAGTCCATACTTTGAAGAAACACTCAATACGTTTTTAAAAATATATTCAAGCATATCACTGCAATGTTTCAAAAGCCATTCCAAATCAGTGTCCAATGCTTCGGTTTCAAGTAATTCAAAATCGTTTAAATGCCTACCGTCCAAGGTCCAATGTTTATTGTCTCTTCTAAAAGATCTGTTTGTGGAGAACATTCTTGGTAAACCGTTTTTAATAATATCTCTTTCGAGATGTAATTGAACTGTTTGTGATAAAGTTTG
>JBEKWK010000421.1:0-3545 GCA_049513175.1 FCB group bacterium | reverse complement strand
GGTAAAATTATATTATCTTTCTTAACTTTTAATCCGGAAACAATTTCCTTTTTCCCATCATTAGGCAGGTTATTCAATGCCCCTTTTATTTCATTCAGTGTATTTTTTATATCATCAACATCTGATTGCAGGACAGTAACTTTGGCATTTATAGTTTCCTGTTCAGATTGTATATTTTTGATTTGTTCTTTTAAAGTAGGCAATCGTTTTGTAGAGTGGTTGTTAGAATTTTCATCATTTGAAGTTAAATCAGATTCGTTTTCACCAGCATTTTCATATTGAGATTTGGAAGTAGAGTTCCCGTTTTTCAGACTTCTAACACTTCCACAACTTGTGAACAACATTAACAATAAAATGGTGGATAATATTAAGCAAATTGATTTTATTCTACACACCATTTCGCTGGGACTTTTTATAAATCCTTTATTCATATCATATTCCTTAAATATTTATTTTCGGAAATATCATTTAAACTGCATTATTACAATGTTTGTGCCAATTAGCAGATAGGTACTCTGTATTTAGATAAATATTTTTTATTAGTTAAATTTGTCATAACAATATATTCTATATAAATAATTCTTTGTGTTTTTAGGATGAAGATTTTAGTTTTTAATTGGCAGGATATAAAGAACCCTTTTGGTGGTGGTGCAGAGGTACATTTCCACGAAATATTCAAACGCATTGCTGCAATGGGAAATGAAGTTACATTGTTTTGTTCGCAATTTGCAGGGGCTTTAGATGAAGAAATAATTGATGGAATCAGGGTTATCCGTGAAGGCACAAGAAATTTTTTCAACTTTAATGTGAAAAATAAATATAATACAGTTTTCTCAAAGGAAAATTTTGATATTGTCATTGATGATTTAAATAAAATCCCTTTCTATACTCCGCGATTTGTAAAAGAACCATTAATCGTAATCTGCCATCATTTTTTTGGAAAAAGTATTTTCCGTGAGGCGGGAAGAATTCAAGGTTCTTATGTTTATTTTGCGGAAAGACGTATTAGTAGGATATATAAAAATACACCCTTTGCCGTGGTTTCGGAAAGCACTAAACAAGAGTGTATTGAAAGAGGTATTAAGGAAGAGTATATCTCAATTGTTCCTAATGCGATTAATCAAAATGAATTTCCTATGGCAGTCGGAGAAAAATATGATTTTCCCTGCGTTGCATATTTTGGCAGGATGAAGAAATATAAAAGCGTAGACCATCTACTAAAAGCATTCGCCTTAATAAAAAACAAAATTCCTACAGCTCAGCTGCATTTGCTCGGCAGAGGAGATAACTTGCCCGAACTCAAAAAGCTTGCAAAAAATTTAGGCATTTCTGACAGAACTACTTTCTTTGGATATGTGTCCGAAGAAGATAAAAAGAAACTTTTGAGTAAATCTCATATTGTCGTTAATACCTCTATGAAAGAGGGCTGGGGAATAACTAATATCGAAGCTAATGCCTGCGGCACACCTGTATTATCGGCAGATGTCCCGGGATTAAGAGATTCCGTAGCTGTTGGTAAATCAGGTCTGCTCTATGAATATGGGAATATAAAACAGTTATCTGATTTAATACTGGAATTATTTACTGATAAAATAAAATTAAATAATCTATCCCATGGTGCAGTCGAATGGGCATCTATCTTTTCCTGGGATGACTCGGCAATGAAAATGCTTAAAATGTGCGAAGAAGTAATTGAGAGAAAATGAAAAACTGTATCATTAAGAATATCTCAACAAAGGATAAACCATGAAAAAAATTTTGATAATTATTGGAATATTATTTCTTGGATTATTATCGCTGCGAGCACAGGTTGAAATAGATTCATGTAATTGTGAGACAGAAAGAATTTTATGTACATACAAACGTTTAAAACCATTTTATGAAAAACAAGCATTTAATAAATTATTCTTTTATCTTAATAAAGATGATACTTTAAAAAATGCTTTTCTTAGTGGTGACAGCACTCTTTTAAAGCAATTAAATTATAAAATAATTCCAGTTATGAAATTAAATTATATAGCAAGAAATTATATATATCCTGAAAATATGTGTAAATATTTTGAATTCGATACAATTAATTTCGATTGTGAAGTTGTATTTTATACTAAAAATGATTTTTATTTTTATATAGATAAAGACTGGACTGATTGTTATCATTCTAATCCTATTTCCTTGGGTCCCAGAGATTATAACAATGATGGTAGATTTTGTCAAAACTATTATTTAGGATTTGCTTCAGGTGGGAATAGCCAAGAATATAGATTATTATATAAATATGATGTTGATTTGTTATTTTATGTTGATGAAATTGCCTATTTCTACATCAAAGATTCATCTTTATCAAGAGCAATAATTTTATATGATTATTATTTCAATATTGTAGATAAAAAAATTAAAGAGGAATGGATTAGATATTGTGCCAAGAAGTGTGGTATTGGAGGCACACCATGGTGGAGATTTTGGGATTGGGATTTATTTCTTAAAAAGCCTTCTCCTAGTTCCCAAACTCCTGATTTCAACTGAATGGGGTTACTAAGAAGGAGATAAATAACCTGAAATGAAAAATAGATATTACAAATTATTTTTATAAATAAAAATTAACATAAATAAAACTAAATTTAGGAGCAAATATGGTGTCTAAAATTAAAGAAATTCTTACTCCAAATTTTAATGATTTAAAAACATATATTCCAGAAAATATTTCTAATTTTAAATTCCCTATTCAATTATTAATTGGACCAAAAGAAAGCGAAGGTGAAGAAAGTTTTGAAATAATTATTTGTTCTCCAAGTTGGTTAATGGATAATATCCCTGATGGTGGCTATTTACATGGACAACATTATTTAATATTAAAGAAATATAATAGTGATGTACTTTTAAATTGTTTAAATATATTATTCAATAATATCGAAGGAAATAATTGGGATGAAATTGCATTGAAATTATCTCATTTCGCAATATGGGAATTTGATAATTACAAAGAACATGTATAAAAATTATGTAAAACCAATAATTTACTTCATCAAATCAGGTATTGCCTTCTCATATAGCTCAGTTATTTTCTGAACCGAAATAGAAAAGCAATTTTTAATTTCAAATTTTTCTTTTACAACTTTGCCGATTTTTTGAAATTTTTGATTATGAGTATTACATAATTTTTCTAATTCCGAAATCTTATCCTTAGATAATGAAACAACTATTCTTGATTGAGATTCACCAAATAATTTTGCATAATTCAAATTACCATTAAGATTAATTTCAGCACCTAATTTTTTTGAGGAAAAAATAGATTTTTCTGCAAGACAAATTGCAAGTCCGCCTTCACTGCAATCGTGAGCGGATTTTATAATTCCATTTCGTATGGATTGCAAAATTACTTTTTGCAGATTTATCTCTTCATTCAAATCAATAAAAGGAGCATCACCGGCAACAGCACCAGTGTATTGCTTTATAAATTCCGAACCGCCCAACTCTTCCCCGTCATTACCGATAAGATAAATTTCATCTCCCTCATCAATTAATCCCGCTCCAACTGTTTTGTCCAA
>JBEKWK010000420.1:0-3554 GCA_049513175.1 FCB group bacterium | reverse complement strand
GTATCTTTGTGCATTCCAACAGTTACTTTACCAAAATCAATTATATTGTTTATTGAAGCAAGTTGACCTTGCACACCTTCTCCAAATAATGTTACTTCTGCAGGCGAGCCGACTCCATTGTAATAAAAGTCAAGCACTCCGCTTGTCCTGCCGACATCACTTGGTTTAAATCGTAAATTCATTTTTGCAGTTTCGCCGGGATTTAATGTGAAAGGTGCTGAACCGGCGAGTGTACTGAAATCATAATCATTCGGCTTATTGTGCTTTGTGCTGTCAATCGTAAGCGAAACCGTTCCGATATTTTTAATCGTTGCAACTGCTATTGTATCTTTGTTACTGCCAATTGATACTTTACCGAAGTCAATCAATTTGTTTTCTACCGAAAGCAGTTGGATGATGCCTTCACCTGTAATAGATTCAATTAATGTATCGGACTGTGTTAATATATTAATTTGTGCAGTATGGATACCAATTCTGTTCGGTTTGAAGAGGAACTCAACATTTTGACCATTCGCTGGTTCTACCTCAAAAGGCGGCATGCCTAATGCTATTTGAAATGCGGATGCGTCTGCACCGGAAAAATAAATCGAGTCAATACGGCAAGGAAATGTACCTGAATTTTTAATAAAATCAACTATTACCGAATCTTTTGTATTGCCTACCAAACACCGCTTCATATCTATATTTTTACCTACGGCAGTTGGAGCAACAATCGAGAAAACGGAATCAGATGCATCTTGTTGAAAAATACCTCCTGATGGACCAAATTTAACAACCCAAAAATCACCTTGACTAAATCTACTAGTTGGTATCACATCGCCATCTTCTGACCTGGAATAACCTGCAACAATAAATCCTCCGTCGGAGGTAACTTTAATATCATTAGCCTCATCATCCTCACTGCCGCCTAAACATCTCTGCCATTCAATTTCTCCTACCATATTTAGTTTAACTATCCAATAATCCTTCCCGCCGTGATTACCGCTTACATCACCGTCATTTGATGGTGTCGTACCTGCCACGATAAAACCCCCATCCGGAGTTTCTTTTGCATAGCAACCAAATTCATAATCAAATCCGCCAAGACATTTATACCACTCCATCGTTCCGGAATTATTAATCTTCATTACCAAATAATCAGCAGGGAGATCACCTCTATTAGGATTATGATAACCAACTAAACTTTCGTCTTCAGTTAATCCTCCAATGATATATCCATTATCAGAGGTTTCCTGTATAGAATATGCCCAGCTCATGAAAATTTCACCTACCAAATTGCTTTGCCACTCTATTTTTTCTGATTTTGAAAATTTAATTATAGAACTATCGGCAGAACCGGCAACTATAAATCCTCCGTCTGAAGTATTATTTACTGCATTTAATCCGCCATCAAAATCCCCGAGACATTTTTGCCATACTAAGGTCCCTCCTGAATTTAACTTTGCTATCCATCCGTCATCACTATATAATTTACAACAACTAAAATCACCATCTTGTGACTGAGTTGAACCCACTACAATATACCCGCCATCGGAAGTCTGTATCACATCATTTGCATTATCATCCCAAGTTCCACCAAGACATATTTGCCACTGTAAATTTCCTGTATTATCTAATTTTACTACCCAGCCATCAAAACTTTCAGTATTACCTCCATGATGACCAATTACATCACCATCATTTGATTCAGTGTAACCTGCAAAAATATATCCACCATCAGAAGTTTGCTTTATTGAAGTTGCACGATCTTCCATGCTCCCGCCATAACAATGCTCCCATTCTATTGTCCCAATAGAATTTATCTTCACAATCCATGCATCAATATAATTATGAAAACCGGTAACGTTAGGGTCTTGATTGGATTCAGTTGAACCTGCTATTATATACCCGCCATCATTAGTTTCCTGTATTGAATATGCAATATCCTCATTGTACCCACCATAACATTTCTTCCATTCTATATCAGGTATATCACTTGTTGAGCCTTTATTCTGTGTAGCACGTACCAGGCATTGATTGCTTACAGGTTTAGGTAAATTTTTCCAGACATAACTAAGACCTGAAGCCGTATCGGTTATCAAGTTCCATGTATTTCCATTATCATTAGAGTATTCTAATTTAACTTTGTCGGTTGACAATACACCTTCCCATGTAATCAAAGTATCACTTCCTACGACGAAAATTTCTCCTCCGTTTGGATGTGTCACTTTTAATGTCGGTTTTGTAGTAGTATTGTTTTTAATATAACCACCGACTGAATAATACTTTTTTAAACATAAATCGTTCTCGATAGAGAATATGCTGAAATATCTGTTGCTGTCGGGCTGTATATATCGCAGCGTTAATGTTTGACTTTGTCCTTTTTGGATAGTAAAACTTTTGGGATTAATGTCAAAATTAGGGTCTGATGAAGTTATATTTGTTATGTTAAAATCAGCGTTTCTTGCTGTAATTGTGAAGTTAGTATCAACCGGGACTCCGATAGGTTTATTTTTGAAAAATATACTCAATGGCGAAAAATCTAAATATGCTATCGAACTTAATGATGTCTGGTAATTTGCAGTAGCGTTAAAATTATATGGTATAAGCTTGCAATCAATATTGACAGTTCCATAAGTGCATTTAACTCCGCTCTGCCATTCGATTGTACAAGGGTCTCCTCCTTGCATTTGTTGTTGTAAATAAATTGCTATATTATCTGCCGCATTTTTTGCAGTTATTCCATCGTATAAATAACCACCTGTAGCATTAGCTAAAGCTTGCAATGATGATTTAATCCCATTTGGTTCAGCTTCAGGTCGGGAATAAATAACTGCGTAAAACTGAATATTATATTTTTTACAAGTATCAATGCAACGCTGAAGTTCATTTGCAGATAAAGCATACCACCATGCATCTGTATATATTACAGCTACACGTTTATATTTTCCAGTCTTAGCAATATTTAATAATCCTGTCCTGGTGTTTAATAATTGCTCTACAAAATCATTATCACCACCCGCAACTATCGGGTCGATTTCTGAAAGCAATTTTGATTTATTGGTCGTGAAATCATTAATTATCATCGCTATTGAATGACATGTTTGCAATGCTAATTCTGAAGGGGGTGATGCAATTTTATTAATTAAATCTCTTACAGTTGTTTTACCTAATTCAACTGGAATATCAACGCCACTGCCTGCCATCGAGCCTGAGACATCAATACTCATAGCTAATGATACTGTTTGAGGCGGCTTCGGGCTTTGACAGCTTACATTAGTTACCGTCCGTATTTGTCCATTTTCAGTTACCTGGAAATCTGACGTTGATAAATTTGTGATTTGATTTCCGCTTGCATCGAAAGCAAAAAATTTTGCCTTGATTGTTGGAAAGCTGCTTGTATCAATATTGAATACTGAAAGCGATTGTGCATCACACAATAATGGCAAATATAATAGTACCAAAAACAATAATAATTTTTTCATAATTTTATTATCAATTTATTTCATAATAATTAATTGTTGTGTTATTATTTCACTTGGTGTTTTTAATAATAAATAATAATTTCCCGAACT
>JBEKWK010000419.1:0-3568 GCA_049513175.1 FCB group bacterium | reverse complement strand
ATCCAGAGTTTTTATTTGAGGTACATATCCGATTAATTGAGGTGGAACATCATCAGGTGATTTATCGAAAATCTTTACAGTGCCTGTGCCGGGTGGTATAAGTCCAAGAATAACTTTTAATAATGTTGATTTGCCTGCTCCGTTAGGTCCGACGATTGACAGGAATGTATTTTTATTTATAGTTAAATTTATATTATCTAAGGCGATATATTTAGAAAATTTTAGAGTTAGATTACTTATTTCTATGCTTGTCTGATTCATACTTTTTTATAGCTCAATATTTTCATTCATAGATGAGGAAATATCATTAGGCTTTTCTTTGTTTAATAACAACTCATGCTGGACTCTCCTTCTCAGTTCTGCTCTGCTCATTGAAGCATAATTATTTTCATTCAATTCAATGTTATCGTAATCAACTTCTAAAGTTCTTCCTTCCTGTATATCCTCTGCAATAGCAAGTTTGATTTTCTTCCGCAGGAAAATAAAGCCAAAAATTAATTGAGGAATTACGAGAAGTCCTGATAGCATTCCAAAGACCGGCATTGAGAAAATTAAGAAATCATATACGCCATGGAATATTATTGCGAACCAGAAACCTTTCATTATAAGCGAACGTTCTTCGATATACGAATTCGCAAATTTTGCCTTACCAATATAAAATCCCATAATCCCCGCAGAAATCGCATGAAGCGGAACGGCTGTGAATGCTCTTAAAATTGCAACTTCCCAATCGCTTCCCATTACATACAGTACATTTTCAAAACAGGCAAATCCAAGACTGGCAACAACGGTATAAACTATGCCGTCCATCACCTCATCAAAATGTACATCGTTATATGCGAACTTTTTTACAATGAATAATTTTAAAGATTCTTCTACCAGTGCAGCTACAAAGAATGATTTTAAAAGGTAATAAAAGATAGGAAGGAAAGCATAGACATTTACAAAACTGTCAACAATCAATTCGATAATAATTGCCGGAATTATACTGGCAAATCCAAGCATGAAGATTTTAAATATTAATCCCTTTGGCTCAGGTTTGGCACTGTCCTGCTTGTAATAATACACCAGCAAAAAAATTGCCGGTGCTATTGCCATAACAAGGGAAATTAATATTATCATTTATTTTTTAATAATGAATTAATTGATTTTAATTTAAACCGGTGGGGACTTACAAAAAAGTCATTCTGAACGAAGTGAAGTAATATGTTGAACGAAGCTAATCCAATTTAATGTACGATTTTAGATTTACGATTTTAGAATTAATTTTAATAATCGTAAATCTAGAATCTAAAATCTAAAATAACTGGATTCTTCACTTCAATTCGTTACGTTCAGAATGACACTTCTGAAATATCCACTCTAATATATAAAATTCTATTTTGCGACAACAAATTTCTTATAAGCAACAGTGCTTCCGGTTTTTAATCTGAAGAAATATACTCCTGACGGTAATTCATTCGTTGAAACCTGCAGTATTGTGTTCCCCGGCTGTACAGTTTGATTGAATATCATTTTTAGTGTTTCGCCCAAAGAATTAATAATGCTCAACTCGGTATTAGCATTCTCTTTTGCAGTAAATGAAACATAGGTTTCTTCAATGCAGGGATTGGGATAATTCTGGTCAATTATAATGTTGTTAATTGCACTATTATCATTGACTGCATTTGGTTCTTTATAACCGTATCCTGATAAATGCACGCTGTATATAGGCTGTATTCCGTCATCATAAATATTAACACTTGCCTGCCTGAGACTTGTGTCTTTAGGTGTAAACCTAACTCTTAAAGTTTTAGTTACACTGGCATCTATAGAAGTAGGAGGAGAGCCAAAGATAGTAAATTCGGTAGAGTCAGTGCTGCCGGATGGTGTAACACTAACCTGCAAAATATTGACAGGTACGTTTCCTATATTTTTTATATTGATTGGTTTAATTAGCCCTTCACCTACTTTAACAGTATCATAACTCACTGTATCTCCACTCACTAATTGTAGCTCTTTAGTTGCATTAGCGGGAGTGTAATCGAAATCAAGGTGACCAATTGTGCTTCCAAGTTCCCAGATACGTCCCCTGTTGATACCAAATTCTTTATAGCTTCCGACATTCATAGGTGCATCTTTTTCAGATAAAACTGTTAGCCAGGAGGTACCTAAATCGGTGGTGTATATTACTTCGCCAAATCCGCATAGCAAATATATATTACTCGAACTATCGGTTTTAAAAGAACAAATAGGATTGTAGCCCAACTGGGTTAAATCAACCTTCGTAGCAGTCCAGTGAGCTCCGCCGTCTGATGTGGATGCTACAAGTTTGTCACTTGTTGTTTCTGAGTATATTGCAATTCCTTTATTGATGTCTGCAAATGTTACATTCGTTACATTTTGAGCTTTGTTGGTTATTGCGGCTACCTGCCATGTATTTCCTTTATCGGGTGTTCTGACAACACGCCCTTTGGATGTACCGAACCATGCGTTATTTCCGATGAAACAAGTAGAAGTTGTGTAAGGAGCTTCGCCTGATAATATTACGGGACCTCCTGATGGTATTGGTGTCCAGCTTTTACCTCCGTTATTTGTTACACCGATTCCAAATCTTGTGCCTTTCGGGTCTCCGATGAACATACCCCAGCTATTATCGAAGAAATGGATGACATCTACTTTTGGTGTTATGTTTTCTACACCAATAGAAGTCCAGTTAGAACCTCCATTTGTTGTATTATAAATCTTTGCCAATGTGTTTGCAGGTGCAGAACCTATAAAAGCCTTCTGGTCATCGAAAGCATAAATAGCATTTGGGACATCATTTGGTAAACTTCCCATTGAATAAATTGAATTTGTGGAACCGGGTACTCTTATATAACCTCCATTGTTACCTAAAGTCCATAAAAACAAATTCCCTGTTCCAACAGCCCAAAAGACATCTTTTGAAGGTGAATATGAAGAATTCCATTGGACAGTTTGCCAATCCTGGAATGATGTAA
Organism: FCB group bacterium; assembly: GCA_049513175.1. Classification (GTDB taxonomy): domain Bacteria; phylum Bacteroidota; class Ignavibacteria; order Kapaibacteriales; family UBA2268; genus JBEKWK01. The sequence goes on along the minus strand of JBEKWK010000419.1, from coordinate 587 downwards.
GATTTGTATAAAGATTGTTACTTGGTATTTGAATAGGAATACCGATTATTTGAAAATCCTTGTAATTACCGCTTGCAGTAAAAGTAACTATAAAATCAGCTATACCATTGTACCATAGATTATTAGTTTGTAATTGAACCGTTATATCAATGTTGACATTTGAATTTGAGTCCAAAGTACCCACAGTATAATCTTCTTTCGCAATTTTAACAAAATTGTTTTTAGATTTTATATTCAGGTTTAATTGGGATGCCTGGTATAGGTAATTATGAACAGTAAGATGAATTGTAATAGGGTCATAACTTGTAATTGCATCTCCAGATGAAAGTGTCACTGACGATATTTCGATTCCGGGAATAACAGGTCCTCCTTTGCGATTATAATTTAATGCATTAAAAGCATTTGACCTTCCATAATAAATATTTCTTTGAGAAGGGTCTGTTGTAAGTACATTATCTGATGTAATTCGAATTTGCTTTGCTATCTGCTTTGGTGTCCAGTCGGGGTGAAGAGATTTTACTAAACCGGCTAACCCTGATGTGATAGGGGATGCCATAGATGTACCGCTCATCTTTTCATATTGATTA
>JBEKWK010000418.1:0-3575 GCA_049513175.1 FCB group bacterium | reverse complement strand
GAATCCATGGCAACAGACCTGACACGGTCTTCACCAAGATGTTGCTGTACTTCGCAAATAAGCACATCCTCTTTGCCTGTTTCGGAAGAAGTTCGGGTAATATTTAATGCGTTCAATACTGCCGGTATCTGACCTTCTGTAAATTCAACGTCAACTACTGGTCCAATAACTTGTACAATGTGTCCTTCATTCATAAATTAATAACCTTAATTTGCCTAAAATTTATTGAATTATATTTTTTTCTAATTACTTATAAAATTTCAAAGTTGGGAAAATTATAAAAAAACAAAATTACGGAATTTTTTATTCTTAGACAAAGTAAAGTAAGGAGGAATATGAAGTAAATTATAAAAAATATTTCATTTTATATTAAATTTGTGTAAATTGTTTAGATGTAATGCCATCAATATAAAAATTAATGATTAACGGATTTCTTGAATATAATATTGAGAAATCTTGCAACTTTAGGATTTTATAATGAAAGTTATTTTATCTATATTAATTATATTATTTTCACAGGGTTTTATTTTAGCAAATGATCTCCAAACTTCTTATCCACTAAATAATCAATCAGGATTTATTGAAAACGAAGGGCAAATCGTTGATTGCAATGAGCAAATCAGAAACGATATAAAATATTATTATTTCCAAAATAATTGCAAGGTTTTCTTTTTAAATGACAGAATCAGCTTTGTATTTATCAAAATTGAACACCATCAACTTCCTTCGGGTGATATAAGAACGTATCCTGACAGCACTAGCATAACAACTTATCGTGCTGATTTAATTTTTGATAAATGCAATATTGACGCTGAGCAAACAGGAATAGAAGAAAGTCAGTTTAATTATAATTTTTATTTATCACACTGTCCAAAAGGAATTACAAACGTAAAATCATTCAAACAAATTAAATATTCCAATATTTATAATAATATTGATTTAATATTTTACATAAAAGATAATTATCTTAAATATAATTTTGTAGTCAGACCGGGAGGAAAAATAGAAGATATAAAACTTAGACCTATCGGTTTTGACAGTATCAAAATTCTGGATAACAGGAGCTATTCAGCTCATACTCCTTTAGGAAGCGTACAAGAAGAAATGCCGGAAATATATCAGAATATTCAGAATAAAATCACAAAAATTGATGGTAAATATGAATTTAAAGACGGCTTTTTATGTTACAGCACAAATCAATTTGAATTGACCTCCGATTTAATTATAGACCCAAATATATACTGGTCTACCTATGTTGGAGGGTCAGCAGATGATAAAATACTGGGAATGAGTATAGATTATAAAAATAATATTATTGTATCTGGAGTTTCATATAGCATTGATTTTCCAACATCTACCGGTTCATACCAAACAAAAAATGCAGGCTCTGCTGACATTTTTATAACCAAAATGAGCCCTGATGGCAACATAATCTGGTCAACCTATTTTGGAGGCAGTGCTGATGACAGAATGTCCGGTGGCGTAGCTATAACAAAAACCAATGATATATGGATCGCTGGTGAAACAATATCCTCTAATGTACCCTTAACAATTAATGCTTATCAAAAACAATTCAGGGGAGGCTCCGGAGATGGGTTGATCATTAATTTTGATAGTAACGGTCAATTATTATATGCATCATATTATGGAGGTGCCAATTATGATGCTTTCACTGAATGTAAGATAAACAAAAATAACAATTTGTGCCTCATCGGCTGGACATTTAGCAATGATCTGGCATTAACACTTGATGCCCAAAAAACAAACAATAATGGTAGATACGACGGTATGATAATCAAAATAGATACTAGTTATAATTTTTATTATACTTCATATTTTGGTGGAAGTGGCGATGATTATTTAGCAAGTATAGCTATTGATAGTACAAATAATATTATTCTATGCGGATTCACAAACAGTAATGATTTTCCAGTTTCTGTAAATGCTTTTCAGAATAAAAAATTAAATGATATTGATGGCTTTCTTGTAAAGATGACACCAGATAATAATATAATCTGGTCAACTTATTTTGGAGGAAATGGAAGGGATTATGCTGACCGTACCACAGTTGCAAAAGATAATAATATTTATATGTGCGGATATACCACAAGTACGGATTTGTTTACTGCCAATAATGCTTATCAAAAAAATATTGGAGGAGGAGTTGATATATTCCTGACCAAATTTGACCCTAACGGCAGTGTAATTTGGTCTACATATTTTGGAGGTAATTTAGACGAAGGGCAGGACGTACCCTACACTCAGTTAGGCGGATTGGAAATTAATCAAAATGGATTTATCTCTTTTACAGGCATCACTCAAAGTACAAACCTTAAATGTACAAACGATGCTTTTCAAAATACTTTAAAAGGACCATCCGATGCACTTATTACATATTTTGATTCTGATTGTAATTTGAAATATTGTTCTTATCTTGGTGGAAGAAGTGATGATATCGGTTTTGCTTTAAAATCTGATAAAGATACTAATTTAATAGTAGTTGGAGCTACTACAAGCAGTGACTTTCCGATAATAGGAAATGCTTTTCAAAAAAATAATAATGGTAAAAACGACGGTTTTATTGTTAAATTTGGTGTTTCAGTTTCTCCTCCTACAGACACAAGCAAGCCTGAAATATTAACAAATGATTCCTGCAATGTTATCAGAACTATTTATATTAATCCCAAAAAAGTTAAAACTTATTCAATTAGTTCAATTGATATTATAAGTCAAATAAACTGTTCAGTCAGTACAGCATATAATGATGGGTGTTCTGCCATCATTCTTGTTAAAGTTATGAATCCTGACATTGATGCTTATTATAAATTAATAATTATGAGTGCTTCAGGTTTACAAGACACAATCGAAGGTACAATAAAATCAAATCCTTTAAGCTTAGAGCCAGAATTAATCAAGAATCCTCTGATTAATTTCTATTGGGAAAAAATCGGTGGTGTTTTTTGCGATAGTATAAAAATATACAATAATGGTACTGCCTCAACAAGTATAGATAACATATATCTTTCACAAAATATTTATTATTCAATTCCTCAATCCCAATTACCGTTGGTTATTAATCCTAAAGATAGCATAGAACTTAATGTTTGCCTGTCTCCTTTGGAATATAAAATGCTTTATTCAGATACATTGCATATCTTTATTAATTGTCTTGATAAAAACATCTTTCTACAGGGAAAGGGCGATTCAATTCAGTATTCTACTGTCTCAAGATGCAATACACCTGTGAAAATAATTTCAAAGAAAATACCTAACAATATAGTCGTTCATTCAGTAACACCAAATCCTGTATCAGATAAACTCAAAATTACATTTGAGATTGACGAAAATAATTTAATAGAAGCTTCAATCTATAATGTTTATGGTAATCGGTTAGGATTTATCCCTGAAAGAAATTATCCCGCAGGTATAAATGAAATAGATATTGATTTGAATGATATAGCGGACGGTATTTATTTTATTGAATTAAAATCTACTTCAAGTCGTATTATAACAAGTATTATAAAAGCAAACTAAGAAAAAATCTTTTTGGGGACTCATTATTACAATATAATTAA
>JBEKWK010000417.1:0-3587 GCA_049513175.1 FCB group bacterium | reverse complement strand
GGAGGATTAGTAGCTTACTTGAAAACCAATGATGCAAATGAAGTCGAGAAAAAAATTATGGAGGGTGATGAAAGGGCAAAATTAATTTATGATGCTATGATTTACCAGATTGCTAAAGAAATTGGTGCTTGTTCCGTAGTATTGTATGGGAAAATTGATGCAATTTTAATAACGGGCGGTCTTGCACATTCTGAATACCTGGTAAATGAGCTTATTAAAAGAGTTGGTTTTCTATCTCTGATAAAAGTATATCCCGGTGAAGATGAATTGCAGGCTCTTGCTGAAGGTGTGTATTATGCTCTGAAAGGAGATATTGAAATAAAAGAATATAATTGATTAATATATAGATTTTGATAGATGAATAAAAATGATATAATAGATAAAGTAGAATTATATATAAAACAACAATCTGATTTTGGGAAAGTTGTTTATATTGAACAAAGTAATATTCCAATTATTCTTTCTGAAAAAAAATTGGAACATGAAGAAATCCATAATAACAAACTAGTATCAAAGAATGAGTTGAAATCTTTTCCAACCGATTCAATAGTTGATTTATTTACGGAAGAACCTGAATGGAAAAAGGTTTCCAGCGTTAAAGAACTTTATGATAAAATCCATAATTGTCAAAATTGTTCTCTCGGTAAAACAAGGAAAAATTTTGTTTTTGGTACAGGTAATCCAAATGCTGGTATTATGGTAATCGGCGAAGCACCGGGTGCTGATGAAGATGCTCAAGGAGAACCTTTTGTAGGAAGAGCAGGACAGTTATTGACTAAAATACTCGAATCAATCAATTTGAAAAGAGAAGAGGTTTTTATTTGCAATATTTTAAAATGCAGACCTCCTGAAAACCGTAATCCCCTACCCGTTGAAGTTGATGAATGCGAGCCATACCTGAAAAAGCAAATAGAATTGATAAAACCTGCTTTTATTCTAGCATTAGGATTAACGGCTGTAGATACTTTATTAAAAAAGAAACATAAAATGGGAGATATTCGCGGTTCTGTTTTGAATTATCATAGTATAAAAATGCTTGTTACTTATCATCCCGCCGCTTTATTAAGAAATCCTGAATGGAAAAAACCCGTATGGGAAGATATGAAGCTGTTAAGGAGAATGTATGATGATTATCTTAATAAATAATTCTGAATTTTGAATGAAATTGTTTAATATAATATTAAAAAAAAAGGTTTTAAATGAAAATTGCAGTATTGTTTGGTGGAATCTCCCCTGAAAGAAATGTATCTATTACAGGCGGAAAAGCCGTTGTTAAAGCTCTGAGAGCTAAAGGTCATGATGTATTACCCATTGACCCGGCTTTTGGCATTAAAGGATTAATGACAGAGGAAGAATTAGCCTCTCCCGAAAGCTATCCATCCGTTGATGAGCTTGCCCAATACTCCACTAAAAATCTAATTGATTGTATAAATTCAGATATATTCGATGGTGTTGATGTTGCTTTCCTTGTACTTCATGGGCAGAACGGTGAGGATGGAAAGATTCAAGCCCTTTTAGAATTGAGAGGCATCCCCTATACTGGAAGTAACGTGAAAGCAAGCTCCGTAGCAATTGATAAAATTGCTTCCAAAGTACTTTTCTCTGCCGCAGGAATTGCGACTCCGCCTTGGGTTACTGTAAGGAAGAAAGATTTTGGCAATTATGATTTGTATAAAGATATTCGCAATGAGTTAGGCGACCATCTTGTTATCAAACCCAATGACCAGGGGTCCACTATCGGTATAACGATTATTGATTCCGGTAATCTCGATGATATTCACGATGCTGTCATCATTGCAAAGGATTTTTCGGACACGGTTATCGTTGAAAAATATATCGAAGGGTACGAAATTACCGTTGGTATCATTGGCGGTGAAGTTTTGCCAATCATTGAAATCATCCCCGAAGACGGTTTTTATGACTATAAGCATAAATATACTAAAGGACAAACTCAATATATATGTCCTGCCGAGCTAAGTCCCGACATAGAAGAATTCACCCAGAACATGGCTCTCTCTGCTTTCCAGATAATCGGCTGTTCTGGAATTGGAAGAGCAGACTTCCGGCTCGATGATGAAGGTCAGCCTTTCCTACTTGAGATAAACACAATTCCAGGTTTCACTGAAACGAGTCTTGTCCCTATGGCGGCAAAAGAAGTCGGTATCGAGTTTGGTGACTTATGCGAACGTATTATCAATATAGCTCTCGGTCTCGAAGAAGAAAAAGAGGTCGAAGATGTTGAAGAATTAAAAGATGAAGATTAAAAAGAATGGCGATAAATAAAGACATAGATTTATGTGGGCTGGGAAATGCCCTCGTTGATTTGCAGATTGAAATCAGCGATGATGTGATTGCCTCACTGGAAACAAACAAAGGCGAGATGAGACTCGTTGACAGTATCAGCCAGAAGAAAATCATCGAAAGCTTATCCCATCTCAAAACACATAAGTCCAGCGGCGGCTCTGCAGCAAATACTATTATAGCTTTTTCCCAGTTCGGCGGTAAAGCTGCTTACCTTACATCTCTCGGTGATGACGAATTTGGCTTATTCTATTCCAATGAATTCCTTGAATTAGGAATAAATCTCGAAGCCTCCAAACACAAGACTGAGCCTACCGGAACTTGCCTTGTACTTATTACTCCAGATGCCGAAAGAACTATGCTCACTTCCTTAGGAGCCTCTGCCCTATTTGATGTGAACAATATCCTTGAAGAAAGCATCGCCCGCTCCAAATGGATTTATATCGAAGGATATACATTCTCCCAGGATACAAGTACAGATGCGGTTTTCAAAGCTATTGAATTTGCTAAAAGTCATGACACAAAAATATCTCTTACTTTTTCCGATGTCTTTATAATAAATCTTTTCAAAAAGAATCTCGCTAAAGTCGTTGCCGCATCCGATTTGCTCTTCTGCAATGACAGCGAAGCTATGAGCTATACCGGCAAAGGCGATGTCAACGAGGCTTTTCTTGAACTTGGTGAACAATGCCCAAATGTAGTCCTTACCTGCGGTGCTAAAGGCTCTATGGTCAAATGGAATAATGAGCATTTTTCAATTCCTTCTTATAAGACCAAATCCATTGATACAACCGGTGCCGGCGATATGTACGCTGGTGCTTTCCTATATGGAATGCTTTATTCCGGTTCAATTGAAAAAGCAGGTAATTTAGCTTCCTATGCCGCATCGAGAATTGTTTCACAGTTCGGTGCAAGATTATCTGAAAATCCGGATGAAATAAAAGGTTATATTTTGAAATAATAAAATTTAGCATGAAAACATCTATAAATGTTATTAAATAAATCTATGAAGTATATAAAATATATATTATTTATCATATTATTTTTCTCATTTGAAAACTACCTTTTTGCGCAAGGGGGCATGAGATTTGCCGAACTTGCCAAAAAGCTTGAACCCTACTATGATGAGGATATGATTGCCGATATTAAAAAGCAGTTGCCGCAGGGAAGCGATTATTCCATTTGGGGCTGGGATATCGGCGATTACTCCGGCGACGGCAATAACGATTTAGCAGTTTCAATCAAAATAGCAGGCGAAAAGAAAAGGGTTTCGCAAGTCTATTTCT
>JBEKWK010000416.1:0-3592 GCA_049513175.1 FCB group bacterium | reverse complement strand
GTCCGTGTTGATGCCGATAACGGGATAATTGAGCTATTGAATTAGAATAAAATCAATTGTCATTCTAAGCTTAGCGAAGAATCCATTTATTTTAGATTATAGATTTTAGATTTACGATTATAAAAATTAAATATAAAATCGTACTTCTAAAATCGTACATTAATATTGATTCTTCACTTCACTTCGTCTGTTCAGAATGACATACTAATAATTATTTAAATTTATAATTTGAAAACATTAAATATAAATATATGTCTAAAAATAAAGTATTGGTCGGTCTTTCCGGAGGCGTTGATTCTTCAGTTGTAGCCGCATTATTATTGGAACAAGGTTACGATGTAATCGGTGCAACCATTACACCATTCAAAATAGATGTCTCATGCAAAACAAATGATAATGTCAGGCATTGCTGTTCTTACACAGGTATGGGTGATGCAAAAAGTGTCTGCGATATTCTCGGTATTCAACACAAGCTGGTGGATTTGACGGATTTGTTCCAAACCGAAGTCGTGGATAATTTCGTTGCAAATTATTTAAAAGGATTCACGCCTAATCCCTGCGTTATCTGCAACCCGAGAATCAAATGGGGAGAACTTCTAAAAATGGCTGAAGAAGCCGATGCCCATTATATTGCAACAGGACATTACGCAAGAATAAATTTTTATGAAGAGTCGCAAAGATATGTTTTGTCAAAAGGGGAGAACATAGTTAAGGACCAATCATATTTTCTCTGGAAATTATCACAGGAACAATTATCGAGAACATTATTTCCTCTTGGGGAAATTCCTACTAAAGATGAAACGAGAGCCATCGCAAAAAAATATAATTTACCCGTTTTTGATAAGGTAGAATCACAGGAAGTTTGTTTTATACCCGATGATGATTATCATAACTTCATTAAGAAAAATGTCGAAGGAATTGAAGAAAAATATAATAAAGGGGATATTATTTTTAATGATGATATAATCGGGAAACATAACGGTTATCCTTTCTATACAATCGGTCAGAGAAAAGGACTTGGAATAAGTTATAAAGAACCATTATATGTGAAAAAGATATATCCTGAGACAAATACTATAGAAGTCGGAACCGAAGACATGCTTTATAATAAGGGACTGATTGCCGGAAAGATTAATTATATCAAAAGTTCTAATCTTGATGAGAATAAAAATTATACAGTCAAAATCAGGTATAGGGATAAAGGTTCAGAAGCAAAATGCCGGATAACAGATGATGGATTTTTGAAAGTGGATTTCATGGAACCCAAAAAATCAATCACACCCGGACAGTCAGTCGTCGTTTATGATAATAATGATTTGGTTTGCGGAGGATTTATAGAAGATTGGTATTGAAAATTTATGATTTTTTATATTGTTCAGCTAACCTTTGATATTCATTCATGATTATCTCAACATTTTTTTCCCAGGAATGTTCCCTTAAAATAAATTCTCTTGCCGCTTTTCCGGCAGATTGAACCAGTTCAGGATTTTGAATTAATTTAATAATATTTTCTGCAAATTCATTTTCATTCTGTGATATAAATAAACCTGATTCAATCGTTGCATTGATTCCTTCGGCTGCCACGGGAGTCGCAACTACAGGCAGAGACATTGCCATAGCTTCCAGTATTTTAATTCTTATTCCGCCCCCGACAAAAAGAGGAGAAATATAAATATTTGCCTTATTTAAATATGGCTGAACTTTATCAACATACCCGACAACATTTACACCAATATCTTTATAATTTTTCAGCCATTCGGGAGCAAATTTTCCTAACAAAGTGAGTTTTATTTCAGGGATTTTAGTTTTTACTTTTGGCAGAACTTGATTAACAAACCATTTCACTGCGTCAATATTATGGATCCAGTCATATGTCGTAGCGAGGATTAATTCATTTTTATTTTTGGTAATTGATTCATCAGGTTTCCATGCATCGGGATTAACACCTGCTTTTGCAGTTATAATATTTGCTTCGGGCGCTAATTCCAATGCTCTATTTCTGTCAATTTCAGTAATACTGAATGATACATCCATTTTTTTAAGAAATTCAGATTCCGATTTTTTCAAGGCTATTGCTTGTTTTTCTAAATAGAATCTTTGCGGAGACAACTTTGAAAATCTTTCGGCATATCTTTGCCAGATTATCCATTCAATATTATGAAGCCTGAGACCTGCGGGAATATTTTGAACCGATTTACACAACAAGGCAAATGGAGCCATTGAAGAATGGTCAGCATGAACTATATCGAATTTTTCTTTACTTATAATATCAGAAAAAAAATCTATCACTTTTGAAGAAGAATGTTTAGTTATAAATAACGGTTCATTGCGAATGAATGAATTGAAGATTCGGAGAGGAGTATTTCTTGTTGAATGTTCACATAATATCAGGCTAGCAAATTCTTCACATTGTTCAATAGCTGACTTAGGAATCGGGTCTTTTTTTTCTGAGTAAGTGAATAATGTAACTTCAGCTCCTTGTTTAGAAAATTCTTTTGTAATATTTCCCATACCTATTTTGCCGCCATCGTCCATAGGAAAAGGAAAGCGTGGGGCAAGCTGAAGGATTTTTATTTTTTTGCCCATTTATTCATTTTCCTTGAAAATACATTTTTAAAAAAAATGATTTGGGTTTTGAATAAGTTTATTCCTAATGTTATATCTTTGATTTTATCTTTTGGAATTGGTTGACGTTCATTTCGGAATGTTGAAAATATTATTGCAATGGAGCTAAAAAATCCTTCTATTAATGCAGAGATAGGAAGAAGCATGGCAATTCCGATAATCAATTGGCTGAACATAATTAAAAATGTGCGAAAGAACGCATTAAAAAATGGGAAATATTTCCAGGTATACCTCATGAATTGTTTTGTATGTTTAATCCAGCGATTTGGATTTTTTCTATCAGATGTTGTAGCATAATGGAGAACCCTTATATTCGGAAAATATCTGATATTAAAACCGGCTATGATTGCCCTTGTGCAAAAGTCCAATTCTTCAAAACCCCAATTCCAGAATCCCCCGATTTTATTAAATACTTTTTTTCGGATTGCAGCCCCGGTTCCCGGAAAGATGTTTGAAACAAAGCCGGCGGGAGGGATTTTGTTTTTATTAATTTTCAGAGGATACCATTTCCAGATTTGGTAATTCTGCCTTACCTCAATATCTTCAGTTGCAATAACATCAATTTCAGGATAATGATTAAAAATATTAATCACATCTTCAAATACTTTTATATTTTCAGGGTGTGAATCATCATCAGTTCGCCATATTATATCTCCATCTGACATTTCGACACCAAGATTAATAGCTAAAATATCAATATTATCAGGCAGCCATAAATATTTTATCTCACTGAAATTATCTTTCATCATTTGACTGGTCCCGTCATTTGATGCATTATCTATAACAATAATCTCTTTATCTTGATATGTCTGTTTCAAAAATTCAGAAATGGTAAGCTTTAAATCGTCTTTCCGGTTTTGAGTTACTATTATAACACTGATTTTCATTTCAATCTAAATTCGTTTGCCAACAATAATTTCAATTATTTATACATGTATTTCAATTATTTCAAATTTATCATTTTTTT
>JBEKWK010000415.1:0-3594 GCA_049513175.1 FCB group bacterium | reverse complement strand
AAACCCGATATTAGGATTAAATCAAATTGATGCGATTGCTATTGCTGACACACAGGATACGATAAAACCATGTATTAACCTTGAAAAGGATATGGAAGCTATCCCAGAAGCAGAACATCTGAGTAAAAATATAAATTCGGAATTTAGTGATTTATGTCCTGTAATTTCACCTGACGGAAAAACTTTATATTTTACCAGGGACAAACATCCCGAAAATATTGGTACGGATAAAAATGAAGATATTTGGTATGCAAAGGCTGTGGATAATGATTTCGAGAAAGCAAAGAATCTTGGACCACCGATTAATAATAAATGGAATAATTTCGCATTTTCAATTTCTCCTGATGGTAATGCCCTTCTATTGGGAAACGCATATTATCCTAATGATTCAATAGGACAAGGAGTTTCAATCAGTTATTTTAAGGGTGACAACTGGAGTTTTCCTAAAAAACTTGAAATTCAGAATTATTATAATCTTCATAAAAAGTATGTAGGTTTTTTTCTTGCAGGAAGTGGTAAAGTCCTGCTTTCAACTTTGGAACGCGATGATTCGCAGGGAGGTATGGACTTATATGCAAGTTTCCTTCAAAATGACGGCACATGGTCTGAACCACTTAACTTAGGTACTTCAATCAATACAGCGGCAGACGAAGCGACACCTTTTTTAGCCGCAGATGATGTGTCACTTTATTTTTCAACAGCAGGTAGATGCGGCTATGGCTCGAATGATATGTTTGTATCAAGAAGATTGGATTCTACCTGGACAAAATGGTCAGAACCCGTAAATCTTGGTCCAAAGTTGAATACCCCGGGTTGGGACGCATATTATACTATTCCTGCTTCCGGTGAATATGCTTATTTCGTTTCAACAACAAATTCTTATGGTCAGGAAGATATATTTCGGGTTAAATTACCTGAATCACTTAGACCAAAACCTGTAGTGCTTATTTCCGGCAGAGTATTAAATGCAAATAATGAACCTGTTGATGCAAAAATAGTTTATGAAACTTTACCAAGTGGTATGGAAGCCGGAATTGCAAGGTCAAATCCCAAAACCGGTGAATATAAAATCGCATTACCTGCCGGGGCAAAATATGGATTTTTAGCCGAGGCACAGGGATTTATAGCCATAAACGAAAATCTCGATTTGCAAAATATTAAAAATTACCAGGAAATTACCCGTGATTTGCACCTTGTACCTATCGAGCAAGGACAAACCATAAGAATTAACAATATATTTTTTGAGTTTGGAAAATACGAATTACTCGAAGACTCCTATTCGGAGCTTAATCGAATAGTTTCCTTTCTGAAAGATAATCCTAATGTTTCTATTCAGATAAATGGGCATACTGATAATATTGGTCCGGCACAAAGAAATCTGACACTGTCAAAAAAGAGAGCGGAAGCCGTGTCTGAATATCTTATCTCAAAAGGTATTATCAATTCCCGTCTCAAAATCAAGGGCTTCGGTCAAACCAAGCCAATTGAAAAAAACAATACCGAAGAAGGCAGAAGCCGCAATAGAAGAGTAGAATTTGTTATTCTAAATAAATAATAAATTCTGATTTATCTTTTTACAAAAATTAAAAGTACCTAAACACCGTCATTCATAAACAAATTTAGCAATATTTAATTAAGTATTTTTGTAAAAAATAGAGTACTGATAAAAGGAAAACAAATGCTCACTTTGAATGTAAATATTGACCATGTAGCCACTATCCGACAAGCGCGGGGAGGAAAAGAACCTGACCCTGTTACAGCCGCATCTATTGCCGAACTAGCCGGTGCAAGCGGAATTGTTTCCCATCTGAGGGAAGACAGACGGCATATAAACGATAGAGATGTACGCTTGTTAAGAGAAGTCATCCAGACAAAATTAGACCTTGAAATGGCGGCTGTTGAGGATATAATTCAAATTGCACTTGAAATCAAGCCTGAATTGGTTACGATTGTTCCTGAAAAAAGAATGGAGCTAACCACAGAAGGGGGATTGGATTTAACAAAAAATATGGAAAAATTCAAATCTCTTGTGGACAGGATGCATGAAAAAAATATCCTGGTTAGCTTTTTCATTGAACCTGAAGAAGTACAGATTGAAGCTGCGGTAATTACCAATGCTGATATGGTTGAGCTTCACACCGGGGTGTATGCAAATTTATATGATGAACTTCAATTAAAAAATGAAATCCAAAAAATAAAATCGGGTGCTGAATTTGCCTGCTCATCAGGATTGAAAGTAGCAGTCGGACATGGATTAAATTATCTGAACGTTAAGTCTCTTTGCAATATTCCCGAAATAAATGAAATGAGCATCGGACATTCTATAATATCCAGGGCTGTACTCGTAGGATTAGACAGGGCAGTCCATGAGATGCTCGATATTATGAATACATCATCTTTACACACGAAAATTAAATAGAAACTGATAAATATGTGCGGAATAGCCGGAATTGTAGATTTAAATAGTTTGCCTCAAATAAATTTTCCAATTTTGAAATCCATGAGTGATGTTATTATTCATCGTGGTCCTGATGCCGAAGGGCAGTGGATTTCGGATGATTACCGCTGTGGTTTAGCTTTCCGCAGGCTCTCGATTATTGACCTGAGTAGTGCAGGCAATCAGCCTATGGCAACTGCAGACGGACATTTTACAATTGTTTTCAACGGCGAAGTTTATAATCACATTTCCATTAGAAATGAGCTTGAATCAAGAGGTTATAAGTATCATTCCAAAACAGATACCGAAACTATTTTAAACGGATATAAAGAATTTGGAGCAGATATTCTTCAACAATTGTTAGGCATGTGGGGTTTGGCTATATGGGATGATGAGAAAAAAGAATTGTTTGCGGCTCGTGACAGGATAGGTATTAAGCCATTTTATTATACATATCAAAACGGAAGATTCATTTTCGGCTCAGAAATTAAATCCATACTTCAGCATCCATCCTTTTCACCGGAATTAAATTTGGAAGAACTTCCAAATTATTTAAACTACGGGATGTCAGGCAGGGAGAGTCTTTTCAAGAATATTAAAAAACTTCCTCCCGGGCATTATCTACAATTAAGAAAAAATGGCGATTTAAAAATCGAAAGATACTGGAGCCCCTTAAAAGAAGACATGCCTTATACTGAATTATCCGAAAGTGAGATTCATTCTGAAGTATTAAAAATGCTTAAACAGTCAATCAAAGACAGGATGATGAGCGACGTGCCTTTTGGTGTATTTCTAAGTGGAGGAATTGATTCTAGCCTGAATGTTGCATTAATGGCAGAACTGATGAACCGTCCCGTTGACACTTTTACGGTGGGATTCAAAGAATTGGAAAAATATAATGAACTAGAATATGCCCGAAAAATTGCAAATATATATAAAACAAATCACCATGAGATATTAATTGACCATGATGATGTATTCCCAATTCTTGAAAACATGATATGGCATGAAGACGAGCCTAATGCCGACCCGGTCTGTATGCCACTATATTTTTTAAGTAAGCTTACAAGGGATTCAGGAACAATTGTTATTCAAGTCGGTGAAGGTAGCGATGAACAATTTTGTGGCTACAAATGGATGTTGAGAGAATATAATTT
>JBEKWK010000414.1:0-3596 GCA_049513175.1 FCB group bacterium | reverse complement strand
TAAATCAGCCTAACACTGCTATAATCGGTTTTGGGGCTATTCAAAAACGTCCCGTGGCAAGAGAATACGACGGAGAGTATTTTACAGTCATTCGCGATATGGTGTACATATCCATGACCTTTGACCACAGGGTTATTGACGGTATGCTGGCAGGGGAATGTCTCGCACAAATTATAAAAAATGTCGAGGCGATGAACGAAGGAAACCTTGTTCTTTAGTTAGGAGTTAGGAGTGCGGAATTAGGAATTAATGTAAAATTTTGAATTGATTTCTCTGTGTACTTTGTGTCTTAATCTTTGAGTCCTTTGTGTTTGAATCTTAAAACCTTTTAACACTAAGCACACAAAGTATTTCACAAAATGCACAAGGAAAAAATAAACGAAAGAATTAGTAAAAAAATATAGAATTAAGATTTTTTATTAACTTAGGGTTTTAAATATGAAATGGTATCACTACATCGCTTGCTTTTTTGCAGGAGCATTTCTTGCTAATTTCGTTCCTCATTTTGTAATGGGTATTTCCGGTATGGCTTTTACAAGCCCTTTTGCCTCCCCACCGGGAAAAGGAATGTCAGCACCCTATATTAACGTTTTGTGGGGATTTTTTAACCTGGTTATCGGGTATATTTTATTCCGGGCAGGAAAAGTACAAAATAAAAATTTTTGGGCTTTATTAGTATTTTTTGCGGGTATATTATTAATGGGTCTAAATTTGAGTATCACTTTTGCGGGCTTACATCATTAATTGATTTATGATAATTTTAAAAGAATAAAATAATATTCTTTTGTTAATGCAGAAAAATTGAAAACTTAGGTTAAATAGTGCAAAAATCATATACAATCGAATTAAACGGAATTCGCTATAAACTCGGTGCCGCAGACATAGGAAACAGCCGTATAAAACTCTTAATCGGCAGTTCTTACCAGGCATTCAGCTATGATAAAGCTTGGGAAATCATGACGGAGGAATTTCTCACTTTGCTTGCCGATGGTCCTGTCATGCTGGGATATTCTACTGTTAATCACGGTTATCTCAATTTATTCAAAGAAATCGCTTCACGGCTCCCTGTCATAATTCTCAAAGATGTAAGAGAATTTCTGCCAATGCAAACCCATCTGCAATATGAACAAATTGAAGGCATCGGCGAAGACCGGCTGCTCGGCTTGTTCGGGGCTATGCACCATATTTCGCCACCTCTTATAACAGTTGATTGCGGTACCGCCGTTACGGTAAATGCTGTGGAAGGAAACGGTAAATGCCTCGGTGGTGCCATCTTTGCAGGAATCAATACACAATTAGACGGATTAACCGTCGCCGCAGAAGGCTTGAATAAAATTGACCTGCAAACTGATATCCAGGACTTAGGCACCAACACGGTTCAGGCTCTTAGCACAGGCATATTAAAAAGTATCGCAGGCGGAATCATAGAAATTATTTCGGACATTTTCAAAAATGAATTTCAAGGTCGAAAAGTCCCTGTTTTCCTTACCGGAGGTCATGCCGAGATTATTGCAAAAGCTCTGAAAAATGCCGGCTTCCCATTCCAGGTAAGTCCCACGCTTGTTTTGGATGGAATCATTTACCTGCTGAATGATGTAAACAGTTGACAGTTTACAGTAGTCAGTTCTCAGTTTTCTGGTAAATAATTAAAAATTTAAAATTAAAAATTAAGAATTGTGGTTAAACTTTATGAACTTTTCCTAACTTCACACTCCTAATTCCACTTTATGAACTTTACGAACTTTAAAAACTTTATAAACTTTACGAACTTTACGAACTTTAAAAACTTTATAAACTTTACGAATTATCAACTCCTAAACCCACCAATACCCGCCAGTTCCAACTTGCCCGGTTGGTCTGCAATTATTTTATTTCAAAGAACTTATCCTACCCTAACCGCCAAATCCTCCAAAAAACCCGATTTTTTTCAGTTTTTGACTAATTTCTTTTTTAATCTTACCTTAAGTACTTTTAACTTTGTGTGCTTTGTGTTTAAAGGTTTTCAATTAAGAGTTTTAACACAAAGGTCTCAAAGATAAAGACACAAAGAAGCACAAAGAATTAAATATAACTGCTTCTTATCAAAGAACTGCACAAAAATAAACAGCAAATTTTAAACATCCAATTCAATAGTTTTTTCAATAGTTTTTTCAATAGTTTTTTCAACGCTTTTTTCAATAGTTTTTTCAACCGTTTAAAAAAGTATTTAAAATCCTGAGGGAAGTATAGATAATATAATAACTTAAGAATATCACGTAGTGATTATATTATAATAGAAAAAGCACCCTTGTAACATCGTTTTTCACGTAGTGAATATATTATGGATGATGTATTCCGCTATAATATAATCTCTACGAGATAACCGGAGCCCCCGGGAATTACTGTGTTATCATAATATAATTCCTACGGAATAAAAGAGAGTGGTAGGCAGAATAAAGCATTTTAACACAAAGGGCACAAAGATTAAGACACAAAGAAGCACAAAGTTTTTTCAACTGCTAACTGCACACTGCTAACTGCTAATTGAATTAAAACTCCTAACTGAATTTCCTCGTGGCAAGAGAGAAAATATCATTAGGAAGCAACTACTGATCGTCGAGCAAAATCAATATTTAATTGTGTACCTTGTTTTCTAAACAATTCCATTCCAGGTATATCATCATATCTTGCACTTAATTTTTCTCTTAACCCAAATAATCTTTTTTCAGCCGTATCAACCAATTGACCATAAGTTGTTATTCGAATTTTACCTATATCTACATTATTTTCATTTTTAACAATAGTAATTGGTTGTATTTTTTCTGAATAAGTCATTCCAACTACATAAGCCTCAATAAATGGATTACCAATATAACTACCACAACTTAAAAAATCCTCAACATAACCTTGAGCTTGATTTCTTTCTTCTCTATTTAATTTATAAGCACCTTTTTTTAATTCAATTATAAGTATTCTATTTATTATATTTAAATCTGTATCTGGATCAAATCCTTCTATTCCAGTAACAGAAAGCGTTGAATTTTCAAGGATAACTATATCTGGTCTTTTTTTATAATTTTTAAATATTTCTTTTTTAATTTTTTTCTTAAAAACAGTTTCTACAGCAGTTTGTAATTGACTATTAGTTGAATATTCTGCTGATTCAAACTCAGGACCAAATAACCATCTAGCAGATGTTACCAATGGATGTAATACATTAAGTTCATCTACATTTGCATCAGATGATAATTTTTTAATAGCTTCTATTATTGAAATACGATTATCAATTTCATCAAGCACACTTAATGCATCTCTAATTGACCATTTTTCAAGTAATTCATTTAATCCTGTTACATCATCATCCGATAATTTTGATAATTTTAATAATAATTCTTTCCCACTTCTGGTTTTTTCTAGATTTATAATTGCTTCTACTGCTGTAGATATTATTTCAGGTCTAGCAGTTGGTTGTGATAATGAAATTGCCCCTATAACCTCATCTAATTCATATTTTGCCAATGGCGATAAATCTGAATATTATTTAGCATAATCATTCTTAATTTGTTTAATTGTATCTGCTAGATTATCTTTTGATATTATAGCAAACATTTCATTTA
>JBEKWK010000413.1:0-3605 GCA_049513175.1 FCB group bacterium | reverse complement strand
TTACAGATAAAATAGATTTGTACGGTGTGGACAGGCAAAAACAAGAGCCAACAGGAACTGCAACATTGTACAAACTCGAAAAAGTTCCAACTATGATTATTTTTGCCGGTGAATCAGAAATAGGCAGAATTGTCGAAACTCCCAAAAAATCATGGGATGAAGATATAGTTGATATAATTAGAAATTATATTTTCAGATAATATTATAAAAATAATTTCATATCAATTTTCATGCTCATGGTCGTGTTCATGCTCATGATGATGTTCGTGCTCATGGTCGTGATGATGTTCGTGTTCATGGTCGTGGTTGTGTTCATGCTCATGTGCAATATCATCAAATGATACTTCATTTGTAACTGCAAAATCCAGGATGAAATCCATTACTTTTTTATGTAATATATTTTCGGTAATGTTTTTATTTTGTAGCAAAGCTCTGCGAATAGTTTCAGGGTCGCCTTTTGTACGGGTTTTTTCTATTTCAACAAGTTCTTCAATATCCTGGTCTTCAACTTCGAGATTTTCTTTTTTAATAATATTATTTCTGATTATTTCCCAGCGGACAGTTTTTTCGGCTATAGGATACAAGCCTTCAGCCATAGTATCAAAATCCAAATTTGCAGGTTGACCGGGTTTACCGTATTGTTTTCTGAAATCCTCGAACATTGCATGAATTACGCTGTCAATAACTGATTCAGGAACATCAAATTCATTTCCGTCAACCATTTTCGATATAATTTGTTCTTCCATTTGCTGACGGCTTTTATGATTCCATTCTTCCTGGAGACGAAACCCTACCTCTTCACGATATTCTTCGGTTGACTTAAATCTACCCTGTGTGTACGAATCAACAAGCTCGTTAGTAAACTCAACAGGAATAACTTTTTGTATTTCTGTAATTTCTATTTTGTAGGTTTTGTCAGGGGCATTTTTATCATATTGAAGTGGTGTAAAATTAAAAGTGTCTCCTAATTTTTTATTAATTATTTGTTCGCGTAATTCCGGTATAACACTTTTATCAGCTAAATACACATGAGATTCCTGAGGCTCAGCACCGATTATATATAGTCCGGTTGCAGAGTCAATTTCCCTTAGTTTAATTCCGACGACAAACAGTTCGTCGGTTACTTCATCGGCAACTTCAAATTTACCGTTACTTTTACATAGATTATCTATTACTTCTTCAATTTCCTCGTCCGTGACGGGATGCACAGGTTCATCAATAGTAAGACTGCGATAATCTGACATCTCGAACTCAGGCATTATATCATACCTGATTACAAATTTTACACCTTCTTTTTCCTTTTCTATATTAGTTAAAGAAGGTTGTCCAATGACATGAACCTCATCACTTTTTATAAAATCAGCAAATATTTTACCTGATATATCTTCTAATGCATCGGCTTCGATTCTTTCACCAAAAAATTTTTTAATCATTGGAAGTGGGACTTTACCTTTTCTGAAACCTTTTAAATCTATTTTCGGTTGAGCTTTTTTATAAGCATCGTCATAATGCGGTTGTATCTCTGAATTTGTTAAAAATAAATTTACTTCCCGTGTTGCACCGTTAATATCGGTAATAGTTTTTTCCAATTTTCCTGCCTTAAAAAAAATGTATTAAAAATCAGTGCGGACGGGGAGACTCGAACTCCCACGAGTCGCCTCACTAGATCCTAAGTCTAGCGCGTCTGCCAATTCCGCCACATCCGCTAAAAAAGAACTACAAATATAAGGTAAAAAAGCAGATATTTAAAGAAATAAATAGTTATAGGTTGTTTAATAAAATAATATGTTTGTTAATTAGTAAATAATTTTATAAATTTTTGTATAACTTAAATTCTGAATAAAATATTTTGAGATGAATGGAAAAAAGAAAATAATTGTAATCGGCGGCGGCATTGCAGGTATTACAGCAGCAGTAGAGCTTGCATTAAAAGGACATGAAATTTTGTTTCTCGAAGCAAGCAATCATCTTGGTGGAAGGTCACATTCAATAATTGATAAAGCTACAGGTGAGGTTATTGATAATGGACAGCATTTATTGATGGGTGTTTACAGGCAATTCCTTAAAGTCACAAAAGTATTAGGTACACACGAACAATTAAGTAAGCACAGACCGGTTAAAATATTCTTTGCCGAAAAAAATAAAAAAATAATTACTTATAATGCCTCATTTTTACCAGGAAGAGCAGGTATGACCTGGGGAATGATGACACTTAAAGGAATTTCTCTTTACTCTAAGATTTCAGCCATGATTTTTTTATTGAAATTATATTTTAATAAAATCCCAAAAAATGATATGTCTGCCTATGAATTTTTAATTACATTTAATCAGAATAAAAATATTATTGAAAGATTTTGGGAACCATTAATAACTGCAGTGATGAATTGCCCTTCAAAGAAGGTCGCTTCTTCTACATTTATCGAAGTAATGAAACAAGCATTTTTTGCTGACAGTAAATCGTCAAAATTAATTCTTTCAGAAACAGGAATGACAAATTTATTGGCTCCATTTCCTAAATGGCTTGAACAAAGAGGAGGTAAAGTTTTATTTAATAAAACCATACATAATTTCATAATTGAAGGAAATAATTTGAAAGGGGTAATTTGCAAACAGGGTATCGAATTTTTAGCTGATGCTGTAATCTCTGCAATACCGCCGAGAGCCTTAATTAAAATAATAAATGAAAGTAAAATTACAGATGAATATTTTAAGTATTTATATGATTTGCAGTATTCCGGTATATTAACAATTTATCTTTGGTTTGATAAACCGTTTCTTAAGCAGGATTTCGTTTCGATATTAAATGCATCAGTGCAATGGGTTTTTAACAGAAGAAATTTATGTTATGCAACTGAAGATGTAAAAGAGAAATACCCGGGGCATCTCGGCTTGACGATTAGCGGAGCGAATGAAATAAACGTACTTTCTCAGGAGGAAATTTTAAAAATTTGCATGAAAGATATTAGAGATATTTTTCCCGAATCTGCGAATTCAAAACTTTTACATTGGAGAATTATTAAAGAAAGATTTGCTACAATTATTGATTCACCTGAAATCGAAGATAAAAGATTGGATGCAGTTACACCATATAAAAACTTTTATCTTGCCGGAGATTGGACTGCAACGGGATTACCGGCAACTATTGAAGGAGCCGCAAGAAGCGGGGCGAAAGCGGCTGAGCTAATTGTCTGAACTTTGATTTATTCAGTTAGTAGTTAGCAGTGTTCAGTTAGCAGTTTTTTTAGTAGGTAGAAGTGAGGAATTAATGTGTCATTCCCGCGAAATCGGGAATCCAAATTTTTAAATTTCACAGAAGAATGCCTATCTGTCTTTCAAATTATTTACCACCGAGCCTTTTTTTCTTAAATTTCAAAATATTATTTGGAAATTAAAATAAATTTTATCATTTTTGCACAGGAATATTCGTAACCTATATATATATAGGTTACTTTATTTGCTTTTCTCAAAATTGTTTTGATAGATTTGAAATAATTTCAATAATTTTATTGAGGAATTATGAAAAAATCACTTTTAGTAACCGCCATTTTAATATTAATTAATCTTAATACTTCAATTTGTTATTCACAAGCATGGATTAACAAAAG
>JBEKWK010000412.1:0-3611 GCA_049513175.1 FCB group bacterium | reverse complement strand
AAGTTTCACACAAAGTAACGCAAAGTTTCATCATTAGAAAGTTGAAAGTATAAAGTTTAAAGTTTTTTAGAACTCCTAATTCCTAACTCCACACTCCTAACTATTTTACAAACATCTTCGTTACTTCCCCAATCCTAATTAAATAAACTCCTGTTGACAATGATTCAATATTCAGGCAGGTTTCCGGGGTTTCGGCTGTAGCTGACATTAATTTATTTCCCAACATATCATAAATGCTTATATTTTTTCCGTTCATATTTGCAGAATTAATATTTAGAAAATCACTTGCAGGATTGGGATATAAATCTTTTGTCTGCTCTTGTGGCAAATCAATTACGATTGTTTTAGTCCAGTCGGGTGCTAATAGATAAATATAAATATGTGTTGCTAATAATAAATAATTCATATTATTCGAAAATTCAAATCTACTTGCAGAATAAATCTTTGTATGATATACAGATGTATCATTTACAAAATCCCAGATTTGTGTTCTTAAAGAATCGGGTCCTGTTGCCCCTCCACCTCCGAATAATAAATATTGATTATTAGGAGAAAAATCTATTCCTCCATAGTAATCTCCTAATTTATCTCTACTATAAGTTCTGTAAAGCGTGTCTGCCACTATATCCCATATATAATGCTGTACACTGGTATCATTTTTTACTCCTGCAAGATATTTACTATCACTGGAATAACTAAGGTAAGAATAAAATGAAGTAGAATAATTTTCTAAGATACTATCTAATTGCCAGCCGTTTACTCTATATTTTGCCAGCATTCCTACTTCATTAGGACCATTTTGCCAAAGAGACGATACTACGAAGGAATTTCCATCAGGGGCATAAGCAATATAATTGGTATACCCAGTACCATTTATCCATTTAACAATAGTGTCTGCGTTTAAGTCATAGATTAGTAATTTAAAAATCTTCATATGTGGCAAGGTTTGTGTTAATGAAGATACCCCAAACAATCCATATCTACCGTCCGGTGATAACGCTGTTGCAATTACATCAAATATATAATTAACAGTATCATATTCAAATCTTTTTATAATGCGTTTTGAAGAATCGTCCCATACAACTGCGGTTCCGTCCCATAAAATCGAAGTAATTCTTTTACCATTTAAAGACATAAAGATAGTTCTATCAGCCAGGATACCGCCAGAATTTTCCAAACTATCTATTATATTTCCAGTCTGAATATCTAAATAATAGATTGTAGAATCAATTGCAACTAATATTTTTGTTGTATCCGGTGTAAAACTTGCATAACGACACTCATCATAGCCGGCTAATCTTATATTCTTCATCCATAGTGTATCAAAAGTTACTGCTAATGCCGCTTGACTCATAAACAGAGTAGCAATAAGAAATAAAAATAATTTACGCATGATGGACTCCTTTGCTAATCTTGTTACTAAGCTCCTGCTTAGTAACCTTTACATTCCAAATCATGACTTCGGCAAGCTCAGTCGAGTCGAGCTTTGGAACGAGATGAAAAAAAGTTTTTTCAAATTTGCACAATCTATATATATAAATGACACAGATTTGGGAAAAAAGTCTCAAAATATTTTATAAAAGTATATAATATTTTTTCAAAATGGAATTAATATTTCTGCATCGCATTGTCTATAGCGTTTATAGGGAATTTTATAATAATTTTGCTTTTTCGAGGGGATTATGGAATAATTAAAATAAATTAATAATTTAAAACCTCTGACCATCTTTTGAAATAGATGAAAAAAGTTTTCGGGTTATAATCTAGAGTTTGCCTCAAGATAAAAGAATGTTCAATCCCGATGGGATTGCAGGAATGCCCTTGGGTCATTCATGTTACAAACGTTCAATATCTACGATATTGTTCCTTTATTGAAAGAGCAACTTCGTAGAAGTTGAACATTGCTTGATTCCAACTTCAATTAAGCCCAGTTATAGAGAGTAGAAATCTTACCTTTAGTCTCTATCCAAAAAGTGTGAGAAAGAATATGGATTCCTGCTTTCGCAGGAATGACAGCCGAGAATGGATTCCTGCTTTCGTAGGAATGACGGTTTTAGAACATAGAACAAAGAAATAGGAGTAGAAATAGAAGAAGATGGATTCCTGCTTTCGCAGGAATGATAGCAATAAAATAAATCTAAAATCTACAATCTAAAATCGTAAATTATCAGATTTTGTGAATTTCAGATAAAGCTGTTTTCATTTTCTCAAATGCTTCTTCGGGTGAATTGACAAAGGTGAACAAGTTTAAATCTTCTTTTGCAATCATACCCATTTCAATCATGAAATCGAAGTTGATGAGCTTTTTCCAATATTCTTCCGAATATAAAAAGATAGGCAGCGGCTTTGTAACTTTTTGAGTTTGTCTTAATGTAAGAATTTCCAGCAGCTCGTCCATCGTGCCGAAACCACCAGGAAAAACAGCCATGGCACTTGCTAAATAAACGAACCAGAATTTTCTCATAAAGAAGTAATGAAATTCAAAGTTCAATTCATTTGCAATATATTGATTTGGATTTTGCTCAAAAGGCAGGCTGATGTTTAACCCAACTGATTTAGCACCTGTTTCGGAAGCACCCTTGTTTGCGGCTTCCATTATTCCGGGTCCTCCGCCTGTGCAAATATGAAACTGCTTGTCAATCGGTAAGGAATTTGACCAACTTGCTATTAAATTTGCCAGCTTTTGGGAGTCTCTATAATATTGGGCTGTGATTTTGTTAGTATTTTCTTCACTCGGTTTCGACCTTGCAGAACCAAAAAATATTATGCATCTTTTGATTCTTTGTTTTTCTAATTGCTGTTTCGGATATAGGTATTCAGCTAATAGCCTGATGACTCTGCCCTCACTGCTATGAATAAAATTCTGATGGTCATAAGCCTTTGTAGCGGGGTGAATCGTAAGTGTTTTATTATTCTTTAAAATTTTAGTTTTCATATTTTTATGATTAGTTTTTTACATTATTTACTTTACAAACTTATATTAGAAAAAATAGCTGCTATCAACTAATAACATTTGCCCGGTGATATAAGGAGTTGTCGTTGCAAAGAAGTAAACCGCATCGAAAATATCCTTAACAGAAACAACTTTTTTAGGTGCTGGTGCATTTGAATCATCCGGCAAATCAACAGTTCCTGGGCATACACAATTTACGGATATAAGCGGTGCCAAATCTCTTGCTAATGCCTTTGTCAGTTTAATTGCGGCGGCTTTTGAGATATTATAAGGGATTCTCTGCTTCCAGATTTCCAAGCCTCCAATGCTTGCTATATTTACAATTCTCGAATTCTTATGAGCATATTTTGCAAATACCTGTGAGAATAGAAAATGTGCCTTTAAATTTATATCCATTGCCGAATCCCAGACTTCTTCGGGTAAATCCTTGGTGCTGTAAGCTTGTGGGAAAATCCCCGCATTATTTACCAATACATCGGGTATTCCAAATTCGGAAATAACTTTTTCAAAAGCATTCTGAATCTCTTCTTTTTTTCGGATGTCCGCTTTGACTGCGATTGAATTTAATTTCATAGCCTTAATTTTACTTACAGTTTCATTAGCGGATTTTTCCGAGCTGTTATAATGGATTGCGACATCCCAATTCTTTGCGGCAAAT
>JBEKWK010000411.1:0-3618 GCA_049513175.1 FCB group bacterium | reverse complement strand
GAGGATTTTTCTCATCACTCAAGTAATATCCTGCATAGGTAATAAATACCTGGCGGTAGCTTGGAATCAGCCTGCGATGTACTTCATCATAAAATACATTAAGGTTATTTAAATTCCTGTATTTGAATCCCCAATGCGGCTCTTTATAATAATTATCAGTGTTATCCACATTCAGTAAGCTCTTTTCCATAATCTCGGGATTTATAGCTTCACCCAGAGTAGATTTTTGTTCAACAGGGCAAATCCTGGTTACCATTCCCTCATAGCGGAAAAATTTATCAAGTCCGCAAAATACATCATGCGGAACCGTCGACGAAAAATAAACAGGTCTTGTAAACCTGGTTTGTCTTATTATATCGAGAACCAGCTTATCCTGAACACGGAACAGGTACATGCTTTTGCCGTCCCTTTTCGGATATGTTTTACCGACAAATGTAAAGCTCATTTTACCGCCGGAAATAATTGCGGAGTCATTGGTATATTTTTTAAGAATGTCACGTGAAACAGGAATTGTTATTTGCTTCGCTTCACCAAAATCATAAGTTAATGCAGCGGGGTCTGATTCATCAACCGTTAAGCTGTCATCGGAAAATGATAATGGTATTTTCTCAGCACCCCATGGCATACAGTTTTTTAATTGATAAATGTACCAAAGAGTGTTTCCGAGGCTGAGATTGACTACTCTTACATCTCTTCTTACTCCTTCGAGGTCCTGGAGGTACCATAAAGGAAATGTGTCATTATCGCCGTCTGTAAAGAGTATGCCGTTCTTTTCACAGCTTTGCAAAAGATTATATGAATAATCGAATGGTATGTAATTCCCAGCCCTGCTGTGCATTCCCCATCCGCCTGCAGCCATATTTACGGGAACAGCGAAAAGGGAAACAATTACAACCAACGCCGGAATAATTGTCCCGGCTTTCTTTTTGGCGAGCCATTCAATCAGGCTGTATGTGCCTAAGCTAATCCAAAGACACCAAACCATAAATGAGCCGACATAAAAATAGTCCCGCTCCCTCGGTTGGGGATTCTGCTGGTTTTGGGCTATTGCCGCAAGAACTCCCATAAGCAAAAACATGATTAAATATACCAAAGCCATTTTCGGGTCTTTATTAAAATGATAGAACAGCCCGAATAAACCGAATAACAATGGTATGGCAAAGAATCTTATCGGGAAAATTGATGCGTAGCCTGATTTATAATTTATAACGTCAGCTTCTTTTTTCCCATTGAATGCAAAGTCGGAATCCTGCATGTCACTCAGCCTTCCAACGAAATTCCACAGGAAATACCGTATATACATATCGTAAATCTGGTATTTGAACATATAAGACATTTCTCCAGCGAAATTTGTATTTTTGAAAACAGGTACGGTTATTGATTTGGTGCCATCCTTGCAGGGAGCTTCTTCTCTTTCGGGTGGTATCCATTCACCGTAAATATATTCACCCTTATCGTTCTTTTTTTCATATACGCTTATAAAATTATCTTCCGCCTGGTACCTGCGGGGCCAGTTGGGTGCTTCACCGTATTGGTCTCTGCCGAGATAGGCTGCCAATGAATTAAAAGTATTGGGTTTATTTTCGTTCATCGGCGTATTGGAATTTGAACGGATTAAACATTGTGTATATGTTCCATAACCGAATAACATCAGTAAAAATGATAATGAAGCTAGCCTCAATATATTTTTTTTCTTTTTATGAGCATAATAAAATAATGCCATTGCACCAAGTACAATTGCAATTAATAAAAATATAACAAAAGGTGAATCCTGAATCAGGTACTCATGGCATTTGTTCTTTATCGGGAAATCTCCGCCAAGCATCATCGGTACCCAATTTATTATGCCCGGATATATCATAAAAAATATTACTATTGCTATGATACCCATTATAATGAATGATTTAAAAGTTAGTTTATATTTCCTGAAATATACAAGCATCACTATTGAATAAACAGTCAGAATACTGAGTAGGTGAACCCCCGTTGACAAGCCTATAAGATATGCAATCAATAGTAAATATCTTTCATGGCCGGGATTGTCTGCCTCCTCGTTCCATCGCATCATTAAATAAACTATGACTGCTACGAATAATGTAGAAGATGAATACACTTCCGACTCGACTGCATTAAACCAGAATGTATCACTGAAGCCGAACGCAACAGAGCCGACAAACGCCGAACCGTAAACCGTTAAAGCATCGCCTAATGTCTCAATCGGGCTCTTGCGGTAATTTTTAATTGTCTTTACTGTTATAAAATATAATAAAAAAACCGATATTGCCCCGAAGACAACGGAGACCATATTGACGCGCCAGCCGAGGTCTCCGAATGGAATAATCATTTGAAAAACTCTTCCAATCATAAGAAACAGTGGTGCTCCCGGTGGATGAGGGACCTGCTGCCATGTGGTTGCAGCGGAGAATTCACCGCAATCCCAAAAGGGAACGGATGGTTGTACAGTCATTGTTAAGGAAGCAAGAATCACAAGGAAAGCAAGGATTCCGAAGCCGCGATAAAGATACTTGTAGTTCATTAAATTTCCAAAGGTCTATTTAACAAATATTATTTGATTTCAGCAATGTAACGAATTCTTATGATTTTAATTTTCCATTTAAATAAAGTTAACAAAATTAGAATTATTAATTTAATAATCATAATTGATTATTTGAAGAAGGATTTTAAAATTTTTATTTGAAATTGAATGCTCAATATTGTTTAAATTTAGAAAATATATTTAAAATTTATAATGAAATGTACTCCTCAGAATTCCATGTGAATCGAAGCGCTCCTTGAAATAAATTAAATTCATCGAAGGAGTCATCGGGTCTTCTACCGATGTATCCTGAGAGACACCTATATCAACCCATTCATAGCCGTTTTCCATTGCCCAGCGTACTGTTTCGTACATGATTAAATATACAGGCTTCAAATATTCGTATTCATATTTCAACATATTATAAAAACACAAAACAACTTTGCTGTTGCAGATAAAAAGAAGTGAGCCGGCAATAGGCTTGTCTTCATAGTAAACCAAAAGTAGTTTTATATTTTCAGGTAATAGCTTTTTTAATGTAAGCATGTCCTCAAGAGTGTGCGTAGGTTTTACATTGTGCCGTGCTTTATTCTCGATAAGAATTTGGTTGAATGATTCGTAATCATCACTTTCTCTTATTTGAAGCAGGTTTTCCCTGAATATTTTATGTATGGATTTTCTTGCGGTCTTGTCAAAATAATCGAGAAAATTTTCCTTATGTTTTAAATCTATAGCATGAGAAATATAATGCAATTCGAAATCGAATTTCCTGTAAAGCATCGCATATTCTATGTTCTGGGAATAATTGTGGTAATAAAAAAACGGTGGCGGTATAAGATAAAACTCACGAATATTTTTCTTTTTAAAATATTCAATCATGGAATCCACCAAATTAAGTGCAGTTTCAAAGCTGATATCTTTTGTAACGAGCGAGCCGTAGCTTGCTCCGACAGGTGACCAGAAAACCTCATTATTATCTGTTAATCCACCGGGAAGTACACCGATTAATTCTTTTCCTGCACAGAACATCAAATGGTGGAAATTAAATTTTCCGGTTTGATGATAATCAAGAAATTTCTGCC
>JBEKWK010000410.1:0-3622 GCA_049513175.1 FCB group bacterium | reverse complement strand
TTCTCAAAAAATCTTTTATTTCTCAAATCAAAAGATTATTTAATAATTTCAACTTTTTTAATTGCTATACTGTTGTCAACTTTTAATCTCAAATAATAGACACCTGCACTCAGTCCACTGCCGTCAAGATTATAATCTTGTTTCCCGGATTCAAGATTTGAGTTAACAAATGTGATTAATTCCTGTCCAAGTGCATTATACAAACTTAAAGTCGTAAATCCTGATTGAGGTAGATAAAATTCTATCTTCGCAGTATTTATAATAGGATTCGGATAAGCATCGAGTGAGAAATAATCAGTGTTGTTATCAAGTAAACCTGTCGGACTGATTGTTGTAAAAGCCGCATATGTACCATCAGAATTCAAAGGTGTGGTAATGACCTGAGTAGATGTATCAATGATGCTATTCAATTTATTCCATGTTAATTTATTCTCATCCCATTTAAAAATACTCAATGATGCTTCTTCTTTTATAGTTAAATTATTTCTGGAATATCTTAAATTAAGTAAATTTTGTGTTGAAGGTAAAATTGAACCGGGTGCAGTAGAAAATGATACGACTGACCCTGCTTGCTTTGTATTGTCGCCTACACCTGTTCTTATTGGTGTAAAATTGCTTGATAGAGCAGAGATTTTTTCAATCTGAGAATTATTAGAATCAAGTATTAATTCCGCAGTACCACCGGGAGCAAAAATATTTTTTCCGAAATTCGATATCTGATAATTAAACAAAATTGAAAATGGCTTACTTGCCGAATCGGTTGTTTTTAATAATAATGTCCCCTGTTCTGCTACAGGATCTGTTATTTTAAGATTATAAAGAGATTTTTGGTTATCGAAAACTAAAGTATAATTTTTTAATGAATCGTTGCTTAACGGAAAATCAATTGTCGGCATCGAATTGAAGTTTTTATCAGTGAATATGTTCAATGTTACATTTCCCTGAAGGTCATACTTCATCGTGTTCACAAGTTTGGTGTTGTCTTTAACAGGAGATAACTGAAGCACATTATTAGCTTGAGTGATGTTAATATTTTCTTTTGCACCGGAAACCGAATTAACTATGAATGTTTGAAAATAATATTCATAAAATGTACCTAATAAACCCAGGTTGACCGGTACCTGGGTAGCAACGATAATTTCATCATTCACGTTAGCACCGACAACAATCATTGTTCCATTATCAGCAGTTTCCCCTTGGTAATCTTTTTTGATATAGGTTTTGAATAATGGAGCATAATCATAAACATCCGCTTTTGGCAAAGGATTCGAGTACTGGTCAGTAGCTGTAAATAAATAGTCGCCTGAACCCAAATTCACATCGTGAATATTAACTTGAACCAGGGGAATCATGCTGCATTGATTTTGACCTGTCTTGTAGTCCATAGGACCCCGGAGAAAACTATAACCAACATCTAAGGTTCTGTCAGTGGGCATTTTTATCGGAATCCATATCTGGTCGCCGTATGTATCATTATAATACCCCTGGTAAGAATTTTTGAATTGAGTCCAGCAATCACTGCCGTTATAAGCAAATTGAGCGGTATATTTGAAATCAGGATTGTAATATCTGTCAGGGTCGGACATTTCGGAAGACCAGTCAGGGGCATTCTGATATTGGTATTGCATGAAGCCCATATTGTAACCGTTTGGTAATGATTTTGCCTTATTTGGGTCTGTCCAAACATATTCATCATAAAAACCGAACATATAATGCCCCAGTTCATGTGCAATAGTTGAACTCATGAATAAATCATCATACCAATCGCCCCAATTTAACCACCAGTCTTTCTCATCATAATTCCTTGTATCGTCCGAATTACCATACCATCTGCGAGGTAATCGTACCTGAGCCTGGTCAGCATCAGGGTGGTTAATACCACCTACTGCCGAATTGGGCCAGACCAAATTACTTGCAAAAATTCTTATATCCGCCTGGTACCATTTCTCGAAATTATCATTAATACTTATACCTTCGACATAGAGCTGACCATCGGTTACGTCATACAGGAAATTCGACATAAGTTTGCACCAGGAAGCTAATGTATCGAGATATTCTTTTTTTGCTTCCCATTCGACAGATACAACGAGAAACCTGTGAATCATTGTATGAGACATGTATATAGTCTGCTGGTTGTTGTTATTTAAAGGATAGTAACTGGGATTGCCTGCTCCGTCATATTGCATATTGTTTAAGTAAACATCGTACATTTTATTTCCGAATTCTTCATGTCCTGTTTTTACAGCATACTTTGTATAGACCAATTTTTCAAGCTTAATCTGGTCAAGTGCCTGCAGGGAATAATAATTATAATTAAGATAAAAACCGCCATTTTTGTTGGTTGTTATGTTTTGCAAGAATACCTGGTTGTTATCACAACTGGCTTTGTAAAGAGCAAAGGTTTTATTCTTCATCGGATTGCCAAGGTCATCCTTAACTATAAAATAATTGCTTAAAATAAGACGAATAATCCCATCAACGCCACCCTGACTTATGGATATTGCATTATTGGTTATAACATGAACATTGTTATTACCGTCAATTGAAATATCAATAATGCTTCCGTTAAAATTTAAACTGGGGCTATCGGGTTCCCATATTTTGGCTTTCCTGTCGAAAATTTTAATTAAAACATCACATACAACAATTATGTAATTAGTGCCTGATGTTCTAATTTTAGAAATAGCGGATTGACCTGTGTTTGTTAACAAAGTCCAAAGGTTGGCGGCATTATCGAATTGATAAATTGATGAGCCAACTGCTGCAAATACTATTCCGCTTGTATCCATTGTAAAATCGGTTACCAATGGTGGTTCGGTTATATTATTAACTATTTTTGTATAGCTTCTACCATTTACATCTGTTAAATAAATTGTTGGATTCTGCTGAAAAATCCCAGAAAGAAAAATCTGTTCATTCTGATTAAAAAATATTGTTCTCACATCTATACTTCCAATCATATCATAAATAGCTCTCCATCCACTGCCGTTGGGCGTTGTTGTGTATATAAAAATTCCCAAGTTTGTACCTATTGCAAGAGTACCCTTTGGACTTATGGCTTCACATTGTAGAGTACCATCGGACTGGGGAATTGGAGTTAGCGGTACCCAACTCATACCTTTATCGGTTGTAGAGTATATTCCGTTCCCCCCGAAAGCGAAAACACCGCCTGTCGGATTGATTAGTAATTTTGTGATAGGTCCGGTGAACATGACAGCAGGAGAATTATTAGACCATGTCTGACCGCTGTCGTTAGTATAAAATACACCCTGCCCGTTTGTGCCAAGATAGAAATCCCCACCCGAATTAGCATAGGAAGTAATCGCCGTATTAAGCATTGGCGGCAAAGTTAAATTATTCCATGCATTTTGAGCATAGGCTGTATATGAAATTAAAAAGGATAAAACGAGTACGAGTAATTTATTTAACATTTCAGCCTCCTATTTAATAGTATCAAATGTTTTTTAAAATAAAAATTAGATTTTTAATAGCTTAATATTCTATCTGATAACTGCTATTTGTATTGCTTGAGTAGTTATTCCATCGCTTAAGAGACAAAAATACATTCCTGTTCTAATATCCTTCGTAACCGGTAGATTCAATTGATGAACTCCTGCATCCA
>JBEKWK010000409.1:0-3626 GCA_049513175.1 FCB group bacterium | reverse complement strand
AGCGAGGGTCTGATAAAACTAAGAGTAAAAGAAGAATCTACTGACGGTACATTTATCAAATTCAGAATAAAAACTATTATTAGATACAGATGTATAGAATACCTTGATAGACAAAAGAATTATTCTTTATTCTAAAATCTGTTTTGATGAATTACCTTTTCTAATTACAGCCACAGTTGCGACTTCTCCTAAAATAATAAATTTCAAGATTTTTATATTGTAATAAAAAAATGTTTTGAAGTTCAGAAGAAAAAATAGTAATTTAATACAAAATTTTTTATGACTAAATGGGGATATAAAATATAGAGTAAAATTGCAGTAAAAAATAGATTGTAAGCGTAATCTTACTTTCGTTCTTGTTTGAAATTCGCTAAATTTTTGTCAGTAGAACGTAAGAAAGGCACGCTCCGGTATGGGGCGTTTTCCTTTTTTGCACTACTGACGGGTGTTTAGCGATACCTCAAACAAGTGTAGAATTGTGAAAGCGTCCTTTTTATTAATAAATCTATGGAGTGTAAAATGAAAAAATTTTATTTACTTAGTTTAATTGTATTGTCAATAAGTATCATTTCAGTTTTTGCTCAATGTGATAAAATATCTTCGCAAGAAGTTTTTGAAAAAGTTAATAAAGGTTTTAGTGATGATTATAGTCTTGAACTATCAGAGAAAAAAGTATCTGCACAAAGTATTTCTTTTTCCCCGTGCAGTCCGCTAAATTATAATTGCATAAATTCTTTTCAATTTTGCTTGATTAATTACTCTGACCAATGCTATCAATCGATAAAGTATAAAATAACTATAAATACGCCTGATGGCAAGGTCATTCATAACAAAGTGTATGCCACTAAAATATCATTGGTGCCTGAAGGTACTATTCCTATCAAACAATTATTAGGGAATGATGTTAAATCAAAATGGTCTTTTTATCAAAATCAATTCCCAACCAATATTGAAATTTTAAAACTTGATATTGACATTAAAAATACTGTCAATTTGATGTTTAAGACAGTTAAAGATTTTGGAACCTCAACTCTAACAGAAGGTAAGAAGAAGGGAATAATTGAGAGGTACGAATATGCAAAAAAATTAGACCCTAAAGCTGAGGATGATGAGGCAAGAGAACTTTATAATCGTTGTAATCCAAATAGTGTACAAAAGCCCAGTGAGGAAAAAGGCAAACAAGAAACCACAAAAATAGACCCTGAATTTGAGAAATTCTGGAAGGAGTTTCAAAGTGCAGTCAAGAAAAATGATAAAGAGAAATTAATATCAATGTTTAATTTCCCTTATATAGATTATTTTGTTGATGGAGATAATCCTCCTAAAATTAAAGCCACAAAAATTAAAAAGATGAACCCTGATGAAGTGCCACATTTTGACTATAAAGCTATAAAAAAAGAAAAGTATAAAAAAATAACTCTGGATTCAAAAGATGTTGCATATAAATATTTAAAAGATAAAACAAACCCGGTATTTTCTTTTATAGGTGTGTATGGTGGTGAAGATTGTGATGCTGAGGTTTATTGGGTGTCTAAATTCAACGGTGTGTATAAAATATTTCTTTGTACTCGTAGATGTGCAATCTGATAAAATAAATAATTTATTTTAAAAATATTATTATCATATCATGGCAGTAAAAATACTTTACGTCTTATGTGGGATATTGATTATTTCTTATTGTTATGCTAACAAAGACCCGAAAAACATAAACCCACCTCACAAGTGCTATACTTGGGTTAAGAGTGTTCATTCCACTTTGGGTGTTCCATGTGATGTAGATACAACAAAAGACTACATAATTGTCCGTACACAGTATGTTCTCTCTTACAACTACAAAAGAAATGTAGCTAACTGGGTAGCATGGGAACTAAATTCAGACTGGTTCGGAAGTGTTAAAAGGTATAAAGGGAACTTTATCACTGATACCTCATTACCAACAAATTTCTACCACGTTAAACATTCTGATTATACCAATTCCGGTTATGACCGTGGACACATGGTTATGTCAGAAGAACGTACAGCAACTGTTGAAGATAATATGTCTACATTTATCTTGACAAATGTATTACCGCAGACACCTGACCTAAACCGTGGCGTATGGCTCAACTTCGAGAACTATTGTAATTCACTGGCTTTAGATTCAAATAAAGAATTGTTCATCTATGCAGGTGGTGTTTTTCATACAACAACAACAATTGGTAATGGTGTTTCAGTTCCGGACTCGTGTTGGAAGATTGTAGTTGTCTTAGAACGAGGTCAATCATTAAAAGATATATCAATAAATACACCTGTGTATGCTGTTATGATGCCAAATACAGTGGGAGTGAGAAAAGAAAAATGGGCGAAATACAAAACGACAGTGAGAAGAATTGAAGGCAGTACTGGTTATGACTTTTTGAATGCTGTTAGTAAAACGATTCAAGATGTGATAGAGAATAAATAATTACTTAATAGGTATTAATCAGATATAAATTCATTTTTGATTATAAATTTTTGAGGTTCGAAATGAAATATTTTTTAGTTGTAGATGAGTTAAAATATAAACCAGGTTTATATGGGACAAAGCATACAATTGATGAGATAAAAGCAAAGCTTGAAAAAAAGAAAGAAGAAGAAGATGAACTTGGATTTTGGGGATGGCTTTTTGTTTTAACAATTGGTTTTCCATTTTTTCTATTCTTTTTCTTTAAGGGTATGTTTTCACAAGATGATAAAATTAGACTATTATTGCCTGATCTACCCAATAATAAATTGTTACCTGCTTCAACTAAAGAAAAATTGACCATAAAAGAAAATCCAAATACTCCTATTTTTAGAAATTGTATAATTCTTTCAGATGTTTTTTTAAATGAATATAACGATTATAATAATCGAATTTTTCAAAATGCTTTTAAGTCGTCTAAACATTTAATGGTAATTTTACCTGAGAATAGTGGTAATGATTTGATAATTATATCTCAAGCCTTAGCTAAACAATACTTTAATAATGAAGAAATAGAACTTGGATTAAATAAGTCCAATAAGGGTTATACTGAATTAATCCCATTACAAAATTATAGTATTAATAAATGGCATCAACTCACAACAAATTTGTTTACCTGTTTTAGAAATCTTGGGGCAAAGGGAATAATCCTTAATGAAGATACAAGATATTCTAATACTAATAAAATAGAAATTGAACATTTGAAAGAAATATCTATTAAATTTCGAACTGAATATGAGCGTGATTATAACTTCTCTTTTACGAGAATTATTGAAAACTCAATTTACAAACCTGAAAAAGCACAACAATATTTAGATACATTTAAAGAAGAATGCCCATTGATATATGCAAACGCCATTGACGCAATTGAAAATGAACCCACCGGTAGCATGGAATTTGAAGAAACTGTAGATATGAAATTCAAACTATCTGTCGAGGTCTTAGGTGCTTTTCAAGGTTCGTTCAAGGGTGGTTATTATAAAAAATTTAATGTCAAAATTACATTTTAAAATTATTTTTCTAATGATTTATAAAGGCTCTCCTTTACCATGATATACCAAAAATTTTATACTTGTCTGAAACAGTTCACTTACGACAACTACACTGAATTGAAAGTACCCTCTGTTGACGACACTGAACGAAA
>JBEKWK010000408.1:0-3634 GCA_049513175.1 FCB group bacterium | reverse complement strand
TACATATCTCCTTTTAAATTCATATAATTAACTTTTGATTGTATTAATTGTATCAGGTGAGTTTCTTTGTTAATCTTAGCAATGATTTCATCGTTAAGTTGATTAAGATAATCAGTTGCAGTAATAACTCCATTTGTAAGTTGAGAAGAAGCACTCTTTGTGATATTCTCTCTTAATTTAATAATTTCTTTATCTTTTTCAATTAAACTATTAAGATTTTCAATGGTTTCCTTTTCCTTGTTTAAGGCAATTCGCAAATTCCTGTCGAAAATCTCTTTGTTCACATCAACTAACTTCTTTTGTACCATCAGGTTTTCTGCATCGTCGGAGCTTTTATTCCAATCCAAAATAGTCCAATTTAATTTAGCTCCGACGATGTAAAAAGTTTTAAATTCGTTACTTAGCATATTGAATCCCGGTTTGCCGTATCCAACTTCTCCGAATGCGAAAAGCTTAGGGTTATTTTGAACAGAAGCTAGTTCAGAAGCAGCATCAAGCTTTTTCTCCTGATATTTGAAAAACTGATATTCAGGTCTTTTTAAGGAATCATTGTAACTTATATTAATTTCAGGAGATGACAACTTTGTACCTGATTCAATTTTTTTACCTAATAATTCGCTTAAGGTATTGAATGCAATGAGCTTATTACTTTGAATTTCAAGTCTTTGCTGTTCTATTTTAATTAGCTCGGCTTCAAGTATATCTTTATTTGAAGGTAAGATAGCACCATTTCTGATTCCTGATTCTATCACTTTCAGCTTCTCTATTATTTCATCGTACTTTACTTTCAATATTTCATCATTTTTCTGAAGCAAAAGGATTGTGAAATAAGGTATATTGATTTGCTGTTTTAACTTGTTTAAATCTACCTCAACTTGAGCTAAATTAACTTCTGCATCGTATTTTTCCAAATCCTTTTGTGAACCGATCAGACTTCCGTCAAAAATAACTTGGTTCACATCCAGAGTCATCCTGTATTGGTCTAAGGAAGGTTTTGGAATTAGACCAGAAATGGGTAAACCGGGTGGAATATTAACTGATGTAACGTCAGATTGATAGGTAGCCTGTGCATTGAAATCAGTTTTCGGATACCAGCCGGTCGAAATGCTTTTCGTTTTAAGTTCAGAGCTTATTCTTATTATCGGTTTTTGCTTGTTAAGTGGATCGTTTTGCAGAACGGTTTTATAACACTCTATCAAATCTAGACTATCTTGTGGAAGTGCTTTTACCGGCAATAAGATAAGTAATATTAATAAAAGCTTTAATTTATTTTTGATTAGTTTAAGTTGTTTATTTACCATAAATTCAAACCTTTTATTTAATAAAATATTTAAGTATTTAGTTTTCTTAAAGAATTTATAAACATTTGCGGTAACATTTTTTTTCTGTTTTCAATAATATCTTCAAAATTCTGCTCACTAAAATTAAACATTAAAACTTTTAATAAGGGTTTTGCGACAAAAGGAAATACACTCCACGCTAATAGATTAATTATAAATTGAACAGGTGATATTTCAATAAAGGTCCCATTTGCAATTTTTTCCTGTAACTGGCTGTAAAATCGAAAATTTCTGAATGGTAGGTCTTTCATTAATAATTCTTCTATTCTGGCAGAATTTTGATTTAGTTCGTTGATAATAAAAGCAGGTAAAAAAGGATTATTCTGAAGGAAACTTATGTGATTATGGAAAAACAAATATATTTTTTCCTCCAAATCAATATCGGAACTCATTAATTTGATTAATTCGGGTAACAATTGCCCAAGTGTATCTTTGCACACTTCATCGAATAACCTCTCTTTTGTGCGAAAATAGTAATGGAGAAGTGCTTTGTTGATTCCTGCTTCGTCTGCAATTTCCTGCATCCTGGCACCGGACATACCACGCTTAAGGAAGACACGTTTAGCGGCTTCATATATAAGGGTTTCAGTGTTTACGTCCGGCTTGGGCATTATTTAATCAAATAGTTTAACCATACAATTTAACTAAATGGCTAAATTAAGAAAAAAAATTGTAAAAGTCAAGCGAAAAATGAAAATTATACAATATTAAGAAGTAATTTAATTTGTACAGACTGGTAATAAATGAAAGCACCCTTAATAATTAAATCAGTTTTCCCTAAGAAAATTCCAATTTGAAAGTCATAAACAGACAAGTTTTATTTCCAATTTTCCTAATACTAAATTTAGCAACTTTTTCATTATAGTTGTAACCATTTTATTCCAAAGAAATTGCACTATTTATTGCAGTATATATATTACTACTGCGTTTTAATTAATTGATGTAAGTCCTATATAATTCCAAAAAAAGTGCATTTACAAATACGAGATTGCTAAAATTTTAACAATAGATTACAAAATTAAAATGGGGGAAAGCTGATTCTACCTTGTTCCAAGTCATATTCTTTTAAATAAATATAAAAGTTTTGCAAACTTATGTACAAAAAGACGTTCTTTTTTAGCAATTTTTGCTAAAATTCATCTATTTCACTTTTTTTAGTTTTTTGTTTGAACATTAAAAAAATTCTAAAAAAAACCTGGACATTATTCAAAACATCAATACAATTTTTTTTTAATTAATTGAAATAATTTTTTTTCCAATTGTATAAAACGACTAATGCAGTTTATACTGATTATATAGAATTTGATTTGTGGCTTTTAGAGACTCTCTGAAGCTGGTAGGCTTATATATTTTCTATTTATTTATCCAGTCATTATGAATGAAGTGCCAATTTTAATATCAATACTATTAGAACTATTTCCGATACCAATTACCTGACTTATATCTTCGATTTCACTTTTTCCTTGAATCCATGACATAGATAAATTAATTCCATTTTCATTATTCCTTAAATGTACTTTTTCTCCAGCAGTAAAAATTTTGTTCTCATATTTAACTATTCCAGTTTTCTGTACCTTACATGGAAATCCATAACGAGCATTTTCAATAACAATACCAACGACAGTACCCTTATCAGATTGGTGGGCTATAGCTCTATACACTTTTTCATCAGATTTTAGTCTTACAGCATTTCCATATACAATATCTTCACCAGCAATATAAATCTGACAATCAGAAGTTTTAATTAAATTAATATCAGGTAAAAAATTCTGCACCGGGTTATTTGGTTTATTTATCCAATTATCGTAATTATTTATTGTTGCTTTAAGTTCTTCTTTTAGGACTTCCCGAATTCCATCTATAGATTCTTTATAAAAAATGATATGATAGTTAGATAAATCAAATGGAGGTTTATTACTTTTTTCATTGCATATAAGAATTGTCTTATTACCCATACAATGTGATATACCCAGTTCATAAAAAACATTTGGATTGAAATCCGAAATATCCGCTATTATAAAATCTGAATAATAAAGATATTCAATTATATCCTTAACAATATTCCTTGGACCATAAGGATCATCAGCCCTCACACATCTATAGCCGAAATATTTAACAGCCGGTTCAATCCCGTGATCATAAACTTGTTTATAATTTTCAGCGAATGGCATAATAACAAAGCAAGTTTTATTCATAGCATACTCCATATCAATAGTTTAATATATCAATCCCCCTCCACTATCCTTATTTCATCTTCTGTCAGCCCATAGAGTGTATAGACCAATGAATCTATC
>JBEKWK010000407.1:0-3635 GCA_049513175.1 FCB group bacterium | reverse complement strand
GATAGGACTCAATTATTCTACCTTATGTGAAATTGAATTTACTGCCGGTTTTTCATTTGATAGTGGAAGAATATATAAAAGAGAAAAATAAATTTTGATGATTTTATTCTAATAACTTTGTAGTAGAATTAACAACTTCATAAACACTAATCAAACTCATATTATCTATTTCATCTCTATTAACAGATATGGGTGGACTAATTTTAATAGAATTTTTTGAATAAGGTCCCCAGCGTTTTGCACTCAAATGTGGAGAATTTGGATATAATCCGATAACGGGAATATCAAGTGCTGCGGCTATATGCAATACACCTGTAGAATTTGCAATAAGTAATTTTGTTTGGGATATTAAAGCGATTAATTGATTGAGCGAAAACAACCCGCATAGATTCAATGCATAAGGACAAAATGAAAATGCTTTTTCGCATTGAGTTTTTTCTTCAATCGTGCCTGAAATAATAATCTTAATATTTTTTTCTTTTGAAATAATATTTGCCGCTTTACCGAAATTTTCGGCAGACCAATTCCTCGATGAGCCGCCGCTTCCGGGATGAATTATAATAAATGGCTGATTGAAATCCATACCTTTTTCTTTAAGAATATTTTTTACTTGTTCTAATGCTTTAGGATTTATATATGGTTTAACAAGGGAAGTTTCTACTGGTTTTTCTAATACAGAAGCGATTAGTCTTGTGTTGTATTCTGCTTCATGATATTCAGCAGTTTTTCTATGGTCATAAACTTTGTGATTGAAGAGAAAAGAATAATATCTGTAAGCCGTACCAACTCTTAAAGGAATTCTGGCAAAATAGGCTGACAGACATTCATTAAGTCTTGGTCTTGGAAAAAATACCGCATCGAATTTTTCCAACTTAAATATTTCTTTTATACCTTTAGAATATTCATCAATAAAAAATACTTTGTCAATCTCGGGGCAATTCTCTAAAACCGGCTTTGTATATGTTCGTGCAATTAAAGATATTTTTGCTTCAGGCAGATTAACTTTTAAAGCTTTGCACATAGGGAGTGTAAGAATCATGTCTCCTATGCGGTCTGTTCGTACTACAGCGATTTTTTTTAATTTAATTAAATCAAATTTCATAAAATTATTTTTGCTGGAATTTTCCTAAATCACATATTTTTATTTTTATAATATTTCTAAAATATTAATTTATATTTTTAAAAAAGAAATTATTTTATTTTCTCACAAAATTATAATGGAGAATGGAAGAAAAGATTAAAGATAAAGCAGGATTCAAAAGTTTTCCCAAAATTTATTGGGTCTCGATAATATTTGAGTTTTTTGAAAGAGGCTCCTATTACGGTATGATGAGCATTTTATCTGTTTATCTTACCGAGCAATTGGGATTTTCAAAACCCGGCGTAGGATTAATTAAAGGAACAATCCAGCCTTTGTTGTATATACTTCCGATAATATCAGGAGCAATCGCAGACCGCTTAGGATACAGGAAAACTCTAATGGCTGCATTTTCCTTACTCGGAATCGGTTACTTTTTAACAAGCCAGATGACGGATTATTTTGCGGTTTATGCGGCTCTAGTTATTATGGGATTTGGTGCCGGTGCATTCAAACCTGTAATTTCAGGAACTATTGCAAAAGTTACTGACGAAAAGACAAGCTCTCTCGGATTCGGGATTTATTATTGGGCAATAAATCTAGGTGCCTTTTTATTCCCTATGTTTATAGTACCTGCATTAAAATCAATAAATGGTTCCTATGTAATTATAGCCTCTGCAATCGGAACTGGAGCAATGCTTATTCCCACAATTTTTATCTATAAGGAACCTGCAAAAGAAAATAATAATTCAAAAGAATCAATTGGGAAAGTTATATCAGGAATTTCAAAAAAAATTGTACTTGTAGCATTAGACTGGCGGTTTATATTATTTATCTTTATTTATTCCTGGTTTTGGATTTTATATTTCCAGATGTTCGACAGTGTTCTTTGGTACGTGAAAGCCTTTGTGGATGCGACTCCTCTTAATAATTTCATTTTTTCATTAACAGGTATAAACTGGAAATTCGATGTTGAACATGTAACGGTAATAAATGCTTTAACAATTATTCTTCTTCAATTATTAATTTCCTCCTTAGTCAAAAAAACAAAAGCCTTGCCCACAATGATAATAGGAATAAGCCTCGGTACAATCGGTATGGCAATACTTGCAATTAATT
Organism: FCB group bacterium; assembly: GCA_049513175.1. Lineage (GTDB taxonomy): Bacteria > Bacteroidota > Ignavibacteria > Kapaibacteriales > UBA2268 > JBEKWK01. Next base: position 1,438 of record JBEKWK010000407.1, on the reverse strand, counting down.
CAAACATCTGGGTATTTATATTCGGCATATTTATTTTTTCTTTGGGAGAAATGACCGCACATCCGAAATTCATCTCATATCTCGGAATAATTGCACCGCCCGATAAGAAAGCAACATACATGGGTTTCGGCTTCCTTTATGGAGTTTTCGGTTCATTCGTCGGTGGAATAATCGGAGCTTTTCTTTATGTGAGATTTATTGATAATCCAATGATTTCTTTTATTCAGGAGAAACTTGTAACAGTAGGTTCTAAAATTATCCTTCCGTCAAATGTGAAAATTGATACTGCTCTTAAAGTGGCAGAGAAAATAGGATTGCACAAAGAAGTAGTTTCGTTACATGCCTACACCTCTGAATTATGGCTATTGTTCAGTGGAATAGGAGTTTTATGTATCATAGGACTATTACTTTATCAAAAATTTATCGGTGCAAGACAGGCTTCCGATTTTCAATAAAGTATAGATTAAAATTATAATATAAAAGAATTAATTAGTAATTTTAAATAAATTAATTAAATGTTTTTAAATTAATCAAGGTGGACGATGAAAAGAATTTGTATTACCTCATTAATCAGTGTCTTAATTTTATTTGCAATTCAAAGTTGCGGAGAAATGTCAAAACCCGAAATGACACCTGTTCAGTATAATGATTTCATTATAGTGAATCAGACAAAAGTCATTCAAAAATTTATTGATTTATCTAAAACGTTCGATAAGCATATCCCAAAAGAAATAGATGAGCAGTTCAATCTGCTGCAAATACAAGTTGATTCCGCAGTTGCAAGCACAAGTACATTAAGTAATTTTAAAGGTAATTCGGAATTTAAAGATGCAGCTTTGAAATTATTTCAATTTTACCAGGATGGCTTAAAAAATGATTATAAACAAATGATTGAAATATTAAAAAAAGGTCCTGAAGGAATGAATGCTGAAACCATGAAAAAAATGACTGACCTAAGTCAAAGTTTTGATACTAAAGAAAAGGTTCTCAATGATGCTTTCATTAAGGCTCAAAATAATTTTGCAACTCAATTTAAGATAGAAATAAAGCCGAACCAATTACAAAAAGAGTTAGATAAAATGGGTAATTAAATTCAGTATTACATTTGAAGTCCCGTTTAAACGGGACTTTTTTTTAATAAAAAATAATTTACCGGTGATAAAATAAGCATGATTTATTTAATTACTTTGAGGTTCCGGGATGCTAATTATTTACATAAAATAAATGAGTATTAAAATTATTTTAAATAAAATTTCAATTAAGATTAGCATATAATGAGAAAACATTTTATTTTAGCATGATATTTGTTTGTAGATATATTTTAAAAATAGATAGTAATTATTCGTAAATGAATTAAACAGAAAGCTAAATAAAAATTTTTAATTTATCCGAAAGGAATTTTATGAAAAAGATATGTGTTTTACTTTTTCTTTTTATT
>JBEKWK010000406.1:0-3637 GCA_049513175.1 FCB group bacterium | reverse complement strand
TTTCATAAACAGAATTATCTATCAAAGCAGATTTACCAATACCAATCTCATAATCAGGTAATTTTTGCATAAGCAAATCTGCCGTTTTGCTCAATAGCGGGAAATGCCTTTTTATTTCCTGGTTTCTACTGCCGGGTAAAAAAGCAATTATATTTTTTCTTTCACTATATTTTAAAAAGTTAGAATTAAATTCAGGTGAGTCCAGCAAAGGATGCCCCACAAAATCCGCATTAATTCCTTTGCTTTTAAAAAAATCCACTTCGAAAGGAAATACCACAAATAATTTGTCTGTAACTTTAGCAAGTTTCTCAGCCCTGTTCTTACCCCAAGCCCACAGTTGAGGAGCAATGTAATAAAATACCGGAATATTTATTTTCTTTGCGTATCCGGCTAACCTTATATTAAATCCCGGATAGTCAACAGGAATAAATAAATCTATATTTTCATCTAATAAAATTTTCTTGCATTGTTCAATAAGATTTCTGAAAAAATTGAAACGTTTTGCCACTTCCCAAAATCCTACGACAGATATTTTTTCAAGAGGGACAATAGATTTCAAGCCTGCTTTGAGCATCTCTTCACCGCCAATTCCCAAAAATTGTATACCCGGTTTCCGAGACTTAATTTCTGCCATCAACCGCCCGGCATATCTATCACCTGAAGAATCTCCGGCAACAATAAATATTTTTTTCATCAATTAAAATTTATTAAAATGCAGTAAAAAAAATATTAACTAAACAGTATCTTCAGCAAATCTATATACAGCTTCTATTTCAATATCAGGATGAAGACTTCTTGTAACAGGACAAGTTTTAATAACGTTTTTCATCAATTGAAAATCATGGTCATTTAGCTTGTGCGGGAACACCATATCGAGAGAAAGTTTCCCGATTCTTCTATAAGGTTCATTTATCATTTCTTTCAGAACCGTGATTTTCAGACCTTTTATATCAATGTTATTTTTATTCGCCACAATCCCCATTATTGTCGGTATACAGGAACCTATTGCTGCAGCAGCTAAATCGGTAGGCGAAATAAATTCTCCTTTCCCCTGGTTGTCTGTCGGTGCATCTGTCAGAAATTCCTGCCCTGAAGGACCATGCTGAACCCTGCAATGCAAATCACCTAAATATTCTACATTAATTTGAACCATATATTACCTCCTATTTTATTTAATCGGAATCTTGAAACTAAAAGAACTTCCTTTACCCAATTCACTTTCTATTTTTAACGTGCCATCGTGCTTTTCTACAAATTCCTTGCATAGTATCAATCCTAAACCTGTACCCGTTTCTTTGTATGTTCCATTAGTGCTTACAGTAGAATCTATATTAAAAATATTGTCAAGATTTTCCTTACTGATTCCTATACCCGAATCAGAAATAGTAACCTCAATCCCATCAAAATATTCCTTTGATGTTACTTTTATTGTACCACCGTCACAACTATATTTTACTGCATTATTCAAAAAATTTTTAATAATAGTATTAATCATTTGCAAATCAAAATATGAAACAGTATCCTTATGCATACTGTTTTTAATAAGTATATTTTTCCTTTCTGCATAAGGTTTTATTTCATCAATATTGTTACAAACCAGGTCATATATATCATAATGAGCAGGTGCAAAGTCAACTCTTCCGGTCTGAGAACGCGCCCAGTAGAGAAGATTATCCAGCAATTTAGATAAGTATGTTGCGGTTTCAAACATATCCTTGGAAATTTCTGCAATATTTCTAAATGGCATAGTTTCCCAATCCTGGGATATTTGTTCGGTTAAAGATATAAATCCGGTTAACGGAGCTCTCAAATCCTGTGCGATAACTGTGAAAAATTTATCCTTACTTGAATTTAATATTTTCAAATTACTTTCTGAAATTTTCAGTTCATTATGTAATTTATTCACCTCGATTAATTGTTTCTCTATAGTCTCTTTTGAAAGAAGTAATTCAGCTATGAGCTTTTCCTTTTCTTCTTCTGCTTTTTTTCTTGCAGTTACATCAGTGAGAATCCCAATAGAACCTATTTGATTGCCATATTCATCGAGTACGGGCGCTCCTCCAATTTCCATCCAAACTTTCTCTCCTGTTTTTTTTCTATATTGAACAAGATATCTATCTGAAATACCCTGAGTCCTTAGTTTGTTTTTTTCAATAATAACATTTTTATATCCAATGGATAAAAAATTATCATAGCCGACTTTGCCTATAAATTCATCACGCGAATATCCAAGCATCTCACACATCCTGTCATTAACAAAGAGAATAACATCATCCTTATCAACAAATACCAATCCTTCATTCATAGATTCGACAAGCAGCCTGTATTTTCTCTCACTTTCCTCTACAAACTGTTGCATTTGTTTTTGCTTTGTAACATCTTCAATAATAGCCATGGCACCGGAAATTTCACCTGTTTCATTCCTTATAGGTTTTACCCTGTAATACAAGTCAATTTGCTTTCCCCAATTGGAAGTATATTTTTTTCCGGTGAAAATATTTTCACCTTCAAGAACACATTTTTCAAAATCCCGGGATATTCCCGCAGACAATAATAAAGGAAATTTTAAAACATTAATCTGTTTTGTATAATCAACAGAAGGTGAACCCAAAATCTCAACTAAATAAGGATTAACATCCAGAATATTCCCTTTGGTATCAATAATAATAATCCCTATAGGAGCATTATCGAAGATATACCTCAGCTTTTCTTCACTTTGTCTCAAGGCATCCTCAGCCTCTTTAATAAGTGTTATATCTCTCGATATACCGAAAACGCCGGTATTTTTACCGGAATTATCATATAAAGGTAATTTATTTGTAGAAACCCATCTTGTCTTGCCTGAAAGGTTAGCCTCCCTTTCAATATTTCCACTGATAGCCTTGCCGGTTTTAATTAGATTATTCTCTTCATAAAGATTTTTATCTGCATACTCTTTCTCATAAAAATAATAGTCTGTTTTACCGAGAATATCAGATTGTTCATTTACATTTAACCAATCAACTAAAGATTTGCTGACTTTTATATAGCGACTTTCCAAATCTTTAAAATAAATTAAATCGGAACTTGTTTCAAGCATTATATTGAACAGCTCTTGCTCTGAATTTAATTTTTCCTGAATTTTCTTTCTATTGTTAATCTCAATTTCGAGAGATTTTGCATATTTTCTTTTTTGTATAAATAAAAAATAAAAAATAAAAGTTGCTATAATTAGTATAAAAGCTGCAATCACATAAATAACTTTTCTGAATTTTCTTTCTTCATCCGCTTTGAGTAATTGTAATTCAGTAAATTTTTCTTTCTGATGATATTTTTCCTCTATATCTCCTAATTTTTTTCCGATTTCTTTATTGAAAAGACTATCTTTCAAATTTGAATACAACTTGTAATTTTCATAGGAGAGAACAACGTTACCGATATTATTATATACTTCGGATAATAAGTAATAAGTTTCTACTAAAAATGTTTTTTGATTTGTTTCCTGAGATAATGCCAGGCTTTTTTGTAAATAAAATATCGCTTCATCATATTTTTTTTGGCGAATTAAAAGAATACCCAGATTTTTATTTATTACTGTCTTCAAATTTTTATTCCCTATTTCATTCGCCAGTTCAAGTGATTTGCGATAATGCAAGGA
>JBEKWK010000405.1:0-3649 GCA_049513175.1 FCB group bacterium | reverse complement strand
AAGTTTTATAGGTGTAGAAAATGTGCTTGTTTATCCATCCTGCTATCAGGCAAATAACGGTATTTTCCAGGCAGTTGCAAGAAAAGAAGATTTAATTCTTTTTGACAGGTTTTCTCATTCATCGCTGATACAAGGCATTAAAAGCGTTGGGTGCAAGATGCTTCCATTCAGTCATAACGATGTTGAGTGTCTCGAATATTTGTTGAACAAATGGATTAGTACTTATGAAAAGATTTTTGTAGTTACTGAATCAGTTTTTTCTACTGAAGGTGCAATAGCACCATTCAGAGAAATTTATGATTTATGTAAAAAATACCATGCAATTCCGGTAGTTGATGATTCGCATGGAATAGGTGTTATAGGTAAAAATGGCAAAGGAATTTTATCATACTCGGGAATTGAGAATTATGATGGGATTTATACATCCTCACTTGGAAAAGCCCTTGCAAATAATTGCGGAGTTGTCGGGGGCAGTAACGAACTTATAAGTTTCCTAAGCTTTTTCAGTTCGCATTTAATTTATTCTACTGCTGTTTCACCGGCTGTCCTGGCAGGTATTACTAAAACATTGGAAATTGTGGAAGCAGAATATGACTCACTTGCAAAAACTATCTATACTTATTCACAGGAAATAAAATCATCACTGATTGCAAATGGTTTTAAAGTATCTGACAGCAAAGCACCAATTAATTCTATTATTGCGGGAACCTCAGACAAGACTGTAGATTTGGCGAAACAATTATTTTTGAAAGATGTTTTGTCAACACCTTTTATTTTCCCGTCTGTTCCTAAAAATGACGGTAGAATCAGACTGATTGCCGGTGCAAATCTTAAAGACAGCACTATAGACAGGGTATTGGAATTATTTAAAAATATTAAGTTAAATTAAGATGAAAACTTTATTAATCATAAATCCATATTCAAGAAGTGGGAAATCTGCAAAACTTTCAGAGGTTTGTAAGGGTTATCTCAAAGAGCGGAATTTCCAATTTGAAACAGCAGAATTACAGAATTTTGATGATGCATATAAATTTTCCCTTGAAGCAAATCGAAACGGTTATGATAATATTATAGCTCTTGGGGGAGATGGAACGATTAATAAAGTTATAAACGGATTTTATGATTCGGTAGGCAATAGAATTTCTGCCGCTAAATTTGGAGTAATCTATACCGGTACAAGTCCCGATTTCTGCAAAAGCTATGGAATTCCAATCAACATTATCAAAGCATCGATTACTATAATAAATCAAAGAACAAGGGAAATTCCGGTTGGAATGATAAAGTTCAAACCTAGTCTTAATTCTGATAATTATATTACAAATTATTTTGGATGCTGTGCAAATATAGGTTTGGGAGCCTCTCTTGCAAGGAAAGCCAATTCAGGAATAAGGAAGTATTTCGGTGATTTCGGAGGGACTCTCATCTCTTTATTGCAATTGCTTGTCAAATACAGGGGAACAAACTATACAATTGTAAGAGATGGGACGGAAGTGAATGAACAAAATGTGATAAATCTTTCTGTGGGGATAACAAATCTTATCGCTTCAGGGATTAAAGTTCCGGTAAAAGAGGATATGGCTGATTCGGAAATGTATCTGCTTACTGCTGCTAAAATCAGATTATCTAATTTTGCGAAATTAATATACCGTGTTTATTCAGGCAAAGAATTTAAAAATTCAGAGTTTCTATTTTTAGAATATGCAAAAAAGATTGAGATTAAGCAGAATTCTGTTCATCCTGAGATTGAGTTTGACGGCGACCCGGCAGGGTATTTGCCATGCACTATAGAAATTGCAAAAGATAAATTAAAGATTATTTATTAACACAAATACATTTACGATTTTAAATTCTAGATTTTAGATTTATTAAATCTACAATCGTAATTCTAAAATCTAAAATTAATTAAACTTTATTAATTGATAATTCTTAAAAAATTATGGCTGTAAAGAAAAATATAATAAAAATTTTACTATTTATAGATTTTATTCTATTGCTATTAGGTTATCTTAATTGTATCACACTATGGAATAAAGCAGGTCTTCCGGAGGAATACAAAGCCAATATCAATAGTTTCTCATTTGATGTGAGGCATATTAATAATGGAGAGCGAATTATTGAATTTGATGGTAAAGTAATAGATAAATCCGGGCTGGTTGATTTTTATTTAATGCAGCATAAAATAAATGATACAGTAAAAATAAAGTCTATCTTGAACAACAAACTCATTGAGCGAAATGTCCTTCTTCCTGAACATTTTAAGAAAACCGACCTCATTATTCTTATTATTGTTACTCTTCTTTATTTTTTCACAGGTATTTTTATATTAATTAAATACAGTTCCTCAAATTTTGGATTTATAATTCACATGGTTACTGTTTGCACAGGCATCATGGTTATTTACGACTGGGGGGATTTGCTGACTTATGGCAACATCATTAATTACATTATATTGACACTTTTTGAAATAAGTATTTTTATGATGCCAACATTATTTTTACATTTCAGTTTTAATTATCCCTCATTTCCACACTCCAGCGCGGGATTGAGAATTTCAGTATCAAAGGTCAAACTTGTTGTTCTTGTTCCTTTTTATTTTACCAGCTTTGTTTGCATAATCATAAATATTATAAATCTAACCCGAATTATATTTTTCAAAACTGATATTACACAAACCTACTATTTGCAATTTCACACCTATATCGCAGATATTTTTCTTGTAATAGGTTTGATTCTGACGGTGGCAAAGCTGGAACACTCAGCATTAACAATACCTGATGCATTATCCAGGAAGCAAATTTACTGGGCTTTGCTCGGTATTTCTTTCGGACCGCTTGTGTATGTATTTCTCCGTCTGCTCCCGCGTTTGCTGCTTGGTTATGAATTAGTAAGCGAGGCGTTTATGGATTTCACAATTATTGTTGCACCCATTATGTTTTTAATTTCTGTTACAAGGAAGAAATAGTAAATCATCCACATAATGAAAATACCATCTGAAATAAGAATTGATACAAAAGATTTATTTTTAATTAGAATGAATAATTTGTATTATTTGTTTGTTAAATAATTTTATTTTATAACATACAATTTTTGAACAATAGTTATCCAATCGGTTTTTAAAATTACCTCATAAATTCCTGAAGAAAAATCGGATAAATTCATCATTCCAATATTTTTCTTATTTGCTTTTAAATCTAATTTAATTGATTGAACCAACATTCCCTGAACATTATAAAATTCTAAATCCGACATTCCATCTATACCGGTTTCGATTTGAATTTCTAGATTATCATTTGCAGGATTAGGTGTTAGTGTTAAAGTTGTAGGATTCATTAAAGCTACTTTTCTTAAATCAGGTTGACACACCCCAACGATAGTTATGCTTCCATTTTGTGTGGTAATGTAAATATTCGGATTGTTAATTTCAACCGTATCGAATATAAGAGGAGTTACATTTTCATTAGCTAAAAATATTCTTCCTGAAAAACTGCTTAATAGCCCTGAACTTTTGTTTAAATTATTATATATACTTTTTAAGGTAACAAAGCGATTCAATCCATTTTGGAAATTTTGAATTATATTCTGACTACTGTCGGGCAGCATCAGGCTGAATTCATAATGAATCTGAAATTTGTATGTGTCATTGTCCGGA
>JBEKWK010000404.1:0-3659 GCA_049513175.1 FCB group bacterium | reverse complement strand
GTGAAGTGAAAATTAGTTAGGAGTGAGGAGTGAGGAATTAGGAGTTAAAAGTTTGTAAGGTTTATAAGGTTCATAAAGTTTATAAAGTTTAACCACGATTAGTAATTCTTTTAAGTAAACTCCTTTCTGATAGCTAAATTGGTTTTTATAATAATTTGTTAGGAATAAGTAGTTAGTAGATATCAATTCCTAATTCCTCATTCCTAACTCCTAATTGAAAAAAAATGGCTGAAAATCAAGACGGACAAGAAAAAACCGAACCGGCGAGTGCGAAACGCCTCGAAGAAGCACGCCAGCGCGGTCAGGTTTCTAAAAGTCATGACGTAACAACGGCATCTATCCTGCTTTTCGGCGGTCTCGGACTTTTCTGGCTGGGGAAGCCTCTAATAGCTAATCTCCAGCTATTTATGAAGGACATATTCAATAGCCTCGGTAAAGTAAGTATCACAGAGCAAAACATGCCAAGCCTGTATCTGAGTTTTATTCTGACAACAGCCAAACTTATTTTGCCATTATTAATTTTTGTTTTTGTTATCATTTTCATAAGTGAAATTACACAGGTTGGCTTTCATATTGCAACTAAAAAATTCACAAAAGGATTGAATGTACAACAATTAATAAATCCTTTTAAGGGCTTAAAAAAAATCTTTGGTTCAGGCCGTTCTGCATTTGAGCTAATAAAAAGTTTCCTAAAGCTGATTTTAGTTGGTGCTATAGTGTATCAGATATTAAGAAGCAAAGCGGATGAAACAACCGGTTTGCTTGAAAGACCTTTATCGGATATAGGCAGCTATCTCGTTTCAGTAAGCCTGGAACTTATATTGAAAATTTCATTGGTTTTCATCTTCATAGCAGTTGTGGATTTCTTCTATCAGAAATACAAGCACAAAGAAGATATGAAGATGACAAAACAGGAAGTAAAGGAAGAAGGAAAACAGGCGGAAGGCGACCCAAAAATCAAGCAAAGAATGCGTTCCCTTATGAGACAGCGGTTACGTAAACTGATGTTGAAAAATGTACCAAAAGCAGATGTTGTGATTACAAACCCAACTCATTTTGCTGTTGCCCTGATGTACAAATCAGATTCGATGAATGCACCGAAGGTTATTGCAAAAGGTGTTGACTTTCTTGCTGTACAGATTAAAGAAATTGCGGCAAGTACGGGAGTTCCTATTGTCGAGGAGCCGCCTTTGGCAAGAATGTTATTTTATACAGTTGAAGTTGACCAGGAAATACCGGAGAATTTATTTAAAACAGTAGCACAGGTGCTTGCTTATGTTTATAATCTTAAGCATAAATACAGTGTAAATTAGAATTATTAATATATAAATTATTCAGATGGCAAAGAATACGGAAATAGTTTTAAGACAGAACAATATGCTGGATAATATGCAGCAGAGTGCAATGCCTTTTATCAGGAGAAGTTCAGACCTTGCCCTTGCATTAGGTGTGTTATTGGTATTGGCATTGTTAATATTACCTTTGCCGCCATTCATGCTCGATATGCTGTTAGCGGTGAATATATCAGTATCCGTTTTAATCTTACTGGTTGCCGTTTATTTACTTAGACCTCTCGAATTTGCATCATTTCCTACAATACTATTAGTTACGACATTATTCAGGCTTGGCTTGAATGTGGCTTCAACGCGTCTGATTTTGTCGGATGCCTATGCGGGACATATTATACAAGCTTTTGGTACATTTGTCATAAGAGGAAATTATGTAGTCGGAATTATCATATTTTTAATCCTTATGGTGATTAATTTTATTGTTGTCATCAAGGGTTCGACAAGAATAGCGGAAGTTGCCGCAAGGTTTACCCTCGATGCTCTTCCCGGGAAGCAGATGAGTATTGACGCAGACCTTAATGCCGGATATATAGATGAGCAGGAAGCAAAAACAAGGCGTACAGAATTGACAAAGGAATCCGATTTTTACGGAGCTATGGACGGTGCCGCTAAGTTCATTCGTGGTGATGCTATCGCAGGAATTGTAATTGTCGGCATTAATATTGTCGGCGGCTTTGCAATAGGTATGGCACAAAAGGGAATGGATTTAACAACCGCACTATCTACTTATACTATTTTGACAATAGGTGAAGGGCTTGTGGCACAGATTCCTGCATTGTTAATATCCGTATCCAGCGGTCTTGTCGTAACCCGTTCAGCCTCATCCGATAAATTAAATATAGAATTAGGCAAGCAGTTCGGGGCAAAACCACGAGTTATGGCAGTTGCTTCGTTTGCAATGGGATTGTTTGCATTTATGCCCGGCTTTCCTATGTTCCCGTTTCTTATCCTATCGGCTATAGCCGCAGGTATAGCTTACTTCAGAACCGTAACGATAAAGAAAGAAGCTGATGCAGGTTTAAGAAAGGAAATGGATGATGCGGAAAAAGCTAAGAAGCCCGAAGAGGCTCCCGTCGAAGAACTGCTGAGAGTTGACCCTGTCGAAATCGAGCTGGGTTACAGCTTAATCTGTCTGGTTGATGAAACTCAGGGAGGTGATGTATTCAAAAGAATAACCAATGTCCGGAAACAGCTTGCGGTGGAATTAGGTATTATCCTGCCTCCTGTGCGTGTCCGCGATAACCTGCAATTAGAGCCTGAAGAATATATAATTAAAATCCGCGGAATTGAAGTCGCAAGAAATGTCCTTCATCCGAATATGCTCCTCGCAATGGACCCGGGAACTGCAGAGGGAGAGATTCCGGGAATTAAAGTTACGGAACCTGTCTTTGGATTACCTGCCACATGGATAAGCCAGTCGGAAAGGGAAAATTCCGAAATTAAGGGTTATACCGTCGTTGAGTCTGCTACTGTCATCACAACTCATCTTACGGAATTGTTAAAGAGAAATGCCTATAAAATGCTTACACGCCAGGACGTGAAGCACCTGATTGAAAACATGAAGGATGATTATCCTGCTTTATTAGAGGAAATCAAGCCTGAAACTCTGCCTATCGGCACTATACAAAAGGTTTTGCAGAATTTATTGAAAGAAAGCCTGCCAATAAGGGATTTGCCGATTATTTTAGAATCCCTGCTCGAATACTATAAAGTAACAAAAAATGTGGATGTGCTGACAGAATATGTAAGGCATAATCTATCGGAAACGATTAAAAAGCTCTACCAGGACCAAAACGGTGTAATTCACGTAATCGGGCTTGACCCGCGTATCGAGCAAACAATGACCACCGCTTTACAAACGGGTGCTTCGGCAAGTACGGGCAACACATTAGGAATGTCACCGAATTTCATAAAAGATATGCACAATAGCATGAACATAGCAGTGGAAGACATCACTCTTGCAAACTATATGCCCGTTATCATCTGTTCTGCACAGGTGAGACCTTATCTATACAGGATGATTCACTCGCAATTTCCTATGGTCAGCGTTATCAGTTTCACGGAGATACCGCCGGATACTGACGTGGAAGTGCATTGCACGGTCAGCATTTGAGTTGAAAGTAGAAAGTTAAAAGTTTATAAAGTTTGTAATTTAGTTAGGAATGTGGAGTTAGGAATTAGGAGTTTTAACTTGTCTTGTCCTGAAATACGTTGACCAAAATTTAGTTAAAAATTGATTGTTGAACATAATATTTTTTTGGTTCAGAATACAAAATCATAACTTCTCTTAGTTCTATTGCTATCTTGCAC
>JBEKWK010000403.1:0-3681 GCA_049513175.1 FCB group bacterium | reverse complement strand
AATACCGTATTCAGGTCTGATGGCATACGTGAATCCACCGGCAACATTTAACAAATGATAAGGGCGGTTTGTTTCTGTCAACTCATTATTAATTTCATTAATTAAGTCCTGGATACTGTCAAGAGTAAAATCGGAATTTTTTACCAATTCTTCTGATATTGTGATTTGGTCTGCCGGGATATCGGAAATAGTTTCAATTGGTAATTTATTTTCGTTTGTAACAATAGAATTATAAATTGCCTGTAAAGACATTGCTTCTTCAGATGAAAAAATCAATGCTTCAATAAATGCTTTCTGGTCCTGCTTGTTTAATTGTAAAAATGTTTTTTTTATTTCATCCATTATCTAATAACGATTATAATTTTAGTTTTATTTTCTATGACTATTTAATTCAGAATAAAATCTTGTTTTCTGGAAATTATTATGTCGTCAAATATTTCTGTCTGTCGGATACTAATCTGCCGTTCTTTTAATAGCTCAAGAATTGCTAAAAATGTAACAACAATATTTTGGTTATTCTCTCCATGTATAAAAGCAAAAAAGCCTATTCTTTTCTTCGATTTTAGTCTTTCCAGAATTTGATTTTTTTTCTCTATTAATGTTATAGGGATTAATTTAACAACATGCTGGAAACCTTTTTCCATATTTTTATTTAAAGCATTTTTAAATGCTTTAAGCAGGTCAAAGAATGTTGCATTTTTGTAAATAATACCGTTGGGATCTGATGAAATAAGCTGCTCATCATAAAATAATTTTTTATAATATATATATCTGTTTTCTTCAGCTAATACACCTAAATCATTTGCAGCTTCTTTAAATTGTTTGTATTCAATCAGTCTTTGTACAAGTTGTGTTCGGGGGTCTTCAGATTCACCATCCTGCAGGTTCTCATCCCTCGGTAAGAGCATCTGCGTCTTTATATACATTAATGTAGCAGCCATCACAACAAATTCTCCGGCAAGCTCCAAGTCAAATAACTGTATCAACCGAATGTATTTCAGGAATTCTTCAGTAATTTTTGAGATAGGAATATCGTATATATTTATCTCATCTCTTTTGATAAAATATAATAGTAAATCAAAAGGACCTTCGAAATCCGGTAAAGAAATTTTATACATATAATTATTATTATCTAAACAATAAGAGCAATTTTCAAAACAAACAATTTAACAAAAATCGTATAATACTTTTCAACAAAAAACGAAGAAAAAGTGCAGGAATTTCAATCTACTTTAATAATATAGCAGTTTGAGTTAATATAGAATTATCGAAAAAGTAAACGAAATAATAAATACCGGAAGGATAATTTAATAACTGAATGGTTTGGTTATAATCTTTTAAGGAAGATTCAGAAATTACATAAGATTGTATTTCTTTGCCTAATAAATTATAGATTTTGATTATTGAATTTTTTAGCGGATTTGTAATTTTAATATTTATAGTAGAAAAAAATGGGTTTGGTGATAATTTTAAATTTGATATTTGTTGAATATTATTTTCTGCAACGTTTAGATAATCGTTATTATAGAATTTTTGAATCCGTGAATTTATACAATCAGCAACATAAATACATCCGTCTTTATCTATACAAAGACCGGTTGGACCATTGAATTGTCCATTACCATTTCCTTTTAAGCCGAATTTTGTTATAAAATTTCCGGAGGAATCAAATTTTTGAATTCTGTTATTTCCATAATCAACGACAAAAATATAATTTAAAGAATCTATTACAACATCATAGGGAGTGTCAAACTGACCATTGCCTACACCTTTTGTTCCGAATTTTAATATAAATTTACCGGTGGAATCAAATTTCTGAATCCTATTATTCATTTGGTCGCAAATATAAATATTGGAAAATCTATCGAGTGCAATTGCCTGTGGTTTGTAAAACTGACCATTTTCAGAACCAGGCTCACCCCAACTTGATAATAGAATACCTGCAGAAGAAAAAATATTAATATTGCAATCCTGATAATCGAGAATATAAATTTTTCCATTCTCTGCTACAGCCAGGTCATTGCAATAGGATGAATTTATTTTAAATATAAAATTACCCACCGAATCGAAATTCTGAATTCTATTGTTTTCGTAATCAGCCACATAAATATAATTATTGTTATCAATGGCAATACCGTGAGGTCTGTTGAATTTTCCATCATCTGAACCGAAAGAACCCCATTCCAATATAAATTTTCCTGTCGAATCGAATTTTTGAATGCGGTGATTTTCTCTATCCGAAACATATATATTTCCGGATTTATCCTGAATTATTCTATAGGGATTATCAAATTGCCCGGTACCTGTCCCGGATTCACCCCACTTTAATGAAAATATATATCGAGAATAACAATAACCTGATACTGCACAGAAACATAAAATTAAGGTCAATATGTTTTTGAAAATGAATCTCAAATCTTCCCTTCAAGAACAATTACAAATTCTCCTTTGATTGATTGTCTTTGGGATAAATCCTCTTTACAATCGGAGAGTGTGCCTCTAATAAATTCCTCGTATATTTTACTGATTTCTCTTGCTATGCAAACTCTTCTTGTTTCTCCGCAATGAAGAATAAGTTCATCAATAAGTTTCAAAATTTTAAAAGGGGATTCATATATAATTGATGTTGTCTCTTGCTGAGAAATTTTATCAATAAAACTATTACGTCCTTTTTTTTGAGGTGGGAATCCGTAAAAATGAAATTGGTTAATCGGGAAACCGCTTGCAACCAGTGCCGGTAAAAAAGCACTTGCACCCGGAATTGGAATTATTTTTATGTGATTGTCTATAGCCTCATTGATAATTCTATAGCCCGGGTCTGATATAACAGGTGTGCCTCCATCGGTTACAAGGGCTACGGATTTACCATTTAAAATTTCATTAACGAGAAAAACTGCTTTAGTTGTTTCGTTATGCTCATGATAGCTCTCTAATCTTAAAGGCATTATATCGTAAGATTTCAGGAGCTGACCTGTATGTCGAGTGTCTTCGCATGCTATTATATCAACAGAATTGAAAATCATTAAAGCTCTTATTGTTATATCATCCCTGTTACCAATGGGTGTGGAAATTATATAAAGCACTGATTCTTTTTTTTCAATTTCAGATATAAATTCTTTCATTTTTTATCCATTAATTCTTAGATTTTGGAAAAAGTTTTTTAATAGGATAGAACATTCATCTTTAAGAATTCCTTTTTCAATTTCACACCTATGATTTAATCTTGTATCTTCGGGAATATTATATAAAGACCCGCAGGCACCGTTTTTAGGGTCTTCGGCACCGAAAACTATTTTTCTTATTCTTGCAAGAACTATTGCTCCGGCGCACATCACACAAGGCTCTAAAGTTACGTAAATAATTGATTCCAGCAGATGTTTGTAGTTTGTATTTTTCATTGCATCTTTTATTGCAAGCATTTCAGCATGAGCATTAGCATCATTTAATTTTTCAATTTGATTAAATCCACGTCCAATAATTTGAGCATCTAAAACGATTACAGCACCCACAGGCACTTCGTTTATTTCATAAGCTTTCTCTGCCTCATTCAAAGCTTCTCTCATAAAATATTCATTATTTTTAGTAGCTTCAGACATAAATATATTCAAAAGCTAATTTGCTCATGGTGGAAAAAATCGAGGTGCCGATTGATTCTAAGCGATGAGCAGAATAATTTGAGTT
>JBEKWK010000402.1:0-3683 GCA_049513175.1 FCB group bacterium | reverse complement strand
GTATTGGCATCCAATTCCAATGGTCACCTGCATCAGCTACACCATTTAAATTTACTGCATTAGCAATTGCACGCATATAGTAGGTACCAGGTGTGGAAGGTGCAGTCCATTTGAACTGGAATGTACAAGTTCCACCACTCAAAGTTCTGGGTGAGATATGTGTAAGCTCAGAACCGTCAACATGCAGCCCACCACCTGATACAGGCGCCAAAGTTCCAATATCTGTATCACCCGTTTGGTCTGTTTTTACAGCTATATCTATTCCAGCCGCAACTTCGTTCGAATTTGTAACCGTTATTGTAAATGTTGTTACTGAATTCGGAGCTACTACAAAAGAACCGCTTCCGCTAACAATCGAAACACTGGTTTCACTGTTAGAATTCGACCCGTGGCAACTACCGCACCCTGAGGATGTTGTAGAAGTTCTCCCATATATAGAGCCGCTTGAAGTAGCATAAGCCTTATATATAATTAATGATGCAAATGCGAGTATTATTAATACTCTGAATGTGTTAGATGTACTGCGCCTCATAAAGCCCCCAAAAAGTTAAAAAATTAAAGTTTAAAAGTTATAAATTTATAAAGTGTTTAAAATTTGTAAAATCCTTAATTGAACTTTCAACTTTACAAACTTTCAACTTTACAAACAAAAAAAACAGGTGAGACTAAAATGATTTGATAAACATAATATTATTTTGTATACAATGCAAGTAAAATGTATATTCACTTAAATTCATAATTCATTAATTCCTAATATGTTATAGTCATAATCGGATTATTTAATTCGAGTTAGTTCAATCTTAATAAAAATTAACAAATGAATTAATAAATATTAATTTATCTAAGAATTGCAAACTTTTTGTAAACGATTATGTTGTTGGAACTTGTTTCGTTGATTTGTGCTAAACAAAAATAAATTCCGGCTGGCAAATTGAGTGAGCTTGTGTTGAGGCTATAATAGCCGGGTTCAAGGTTTGAATTGTTTAGAACTGCTATTTTCTGTCCGGTATATTCGTATAAGGATAGAACTACAAATGAAGGGGTTTTAATATTCAGGGTAATATAAGGTTTTGATTGGTCATAAATTATTTGTTGAAGCTCTAATATATCAGAAACGTAATTATCGGTACTATAAGAATCGGGAACGTAAGAAGAAGTTTTCTCATTGTATAGGCTTAATATTTGCTCATCTGTTAATGCTTTGCGGTATATTTTAATGTCATCTATTGCTCCATTGAAGTAATCATTAACGCCACGGGAGCCAATATACAACGGAGTTTGTGCCTTATTTAATTTATGTGTTATACTGTCTGTTATGCGATTGGTCTCCTGCCCGTCCCGGTAAACAATAGCTTCTTTTCCATTATAAGTAAATGCAAAATGTGTCCATTTATTTAGAGAAACCGAGGGACCCCATATCTGCTTTGGCGTTCCGTTTCCATCAACATAATAAGATACTCCCAATAAATTCCAAAAATAAATTTCAAAGACTGCTCCCTCTGAATAATTTGTCCCGATAAAGTTTTGTTTACCGTTAGCAGAATCAGCTTTGAACCAAAATGAAACTGTGAATTGGTCGAAATCAGTATTGAAATTAGGCACTTTCAGATATGAATTTCCCTTAAATAAATAAGCTGAATTTAATGAATCATACCTGTCTTTAGTCAATATAGCATTCACATTTTCTGTTGCATTAAAATAATGACAGAACTGCTCATCATTTGAATTACCATTAAAAGGATAATAAGCATATAAACCTGTTGTATCATCTTTATTAATAGTAAATGGAAAAATACAAGTATCAGCCGTTAGCTTATTCAAAGCATCAAAGAGCCTGACTTTTATTTTATTTGAACAAATTTCAGGTGTTTTCCAATTATACTTCATGTTTGAAGCAGTTATATCAGATATGATAGTAATCCAATCATGACCATTATCAACTGAATATTCAAGAGAAACATTTGATACTCTTGCCGATGTCCATTTAATAAGTAAGCTGTCCCCGGCATTTAATGATTCATTTCCTTTTGGAGTTAATAAACGGACTTGAGGCTGAACAGGCTCAGACAAGCAGGCTGCTTTTTCGGCAGTTTGACGTATTACATTTTGTACAGGTGGAAGGAATGTCATCCTGACCTGCCATCCTAAGCCATTATTATTATTAATACCACCGCAATAGCTCATTATTGAGCCTGGGTTGGGCTTTGGCTTTTGTGATGAATCAAGACATTTGCCGGCTATACCTTCATCTGTCACACATGTATCGAGAGGATAACCGTAATAGCAGCTATGAGTGTGGCGGGCATTAAAGTTATGACCGATTTCATGTGCAACAATATAAACATCATAAGTAAATGCGAATGTTGGCAGTTTATAACCACATTGCGGAGAGCTTAAAGATAATGAATAATCACCTGCGACTCCGCATAAAGCGTCATAATAACCATATCCGCCTCCTCCATACCCAATAGAAGTCATAACATGAGCTAAGTCTCTTTTAACATCTTTATAATTATTTTTCCAATAGTTAATAACTACATCCGGAATGGATTGACCATTACCTTTTAGATTATATGGGTCAGACGGATTATCAGTCCATGTTTTTAACCATGTCAAATAAAAACAAACATTAACTTCTTCTTCATAAACCCTGCTGACAAGAGATAATAAAGCAATGGCATAAGCTTGAGCCTTAGCAGTGTCGCTTCCCGTTGCTTTGAAAAATTCGGTATCAGTTTCAATAGCAATTTCCGTTTCGATAAGTGAATCCGTTAAAGGTTTGTCAGTTCCCTTATGGTTATTGCCGGAAAATGAATTTAGTTCATTTGGCTGTGGTATTTGGTCGGTTAAGCAATAAAATGGTTTAAAACTTTCATTAATATTTTTCTGACTATAAATATCTTTTTCATTAATAATAATATAATCCGTTTGTAGATTGAGCCTGTCGAAATCATCCTTGGATTCAGGTGATGGACCTAAAACATATTTAGACCCATCCTGCCTTTGAATACTTGCGAAGCAATAATTTCCAACAAAACAGAAAAACACTTTTGAATTATTTTCACCCATTATTTTACCACTGAAACAATAGACTTCAGGAAAAGTCGAATGCTGAGTTTCAACGAAATGCGTGTCTTCTTTACCTCCAATCTGAAATATAGTATTTGCATCAACTACAGAGCGAGTTCTTTCCAGTTCGAAAGTAACATTTTCATTAGCTGACAAAGCAAAATCTGTCATGGTCAGTTCTTTTGCTTTTGATACATAATTAAGAGTTTGTTTATATAAATATTTGCCTGATAAATACTGAGAATTACCATGTTTTAAATCCAAAGATTGCCTTACATTAGTAGTGTTTTGCGACGCTTCCCTTTGTATTTGGAAAAATTGACTGGCACAATAAGAATAATGTTGAACTTCCCCACCTTGTGAAAAGCTAATATTTAAAATTAAAATTAAACAAAAAATACCATGTATCAGATAACGCATCTATTCTCCTTTGTAATAAAAAATTTAACAAAAATAAGAATAATCAGTTTATAAAGTTATTTAACTTAAAATTTTTCTACTTTATGAACTTTTAACTTTATGAACTTTTTACTATATTAGTTTTGACTTAAGTTAAGTTTTTATTAAATTGCAATTTAATTCAAAGTAAAATTTCTTAAAAAATATCCAATATT
>JBEKWK010000401.1:0-3686 GCA_049513175.1 FCB group bacterium | reverse complement strand
ATTTTAGAAAAATTAAACTACACTAAAACAGAAATCAGTCAATTATTAAAAGGGTATTTTGAACCTAATGACAATGAAAGAAGTGAAGGAATTAAAACACTAACTATAGCTCACAAATCAATAGCTAAATTGGTAAAATATGGTAAAATAAAAGTAATTATAACCACAAATTTTGATAGATTACTTGAAATTGCATTAGAAGAAGAAGGAATCGTACCGGATATTGTAAGCACTGAAGACCAACAAATAGGAGCAATACCTTATATACATTCAAAATGTTTTATTGTCAAGGTAAATGGAGACTATAAGGATACAAGATTAAAAAATACAGTAGAGGAATTATCAACATATTCTACTGGATTTAAAAAATTATTAATGGATATATTTGAAAATCATGGTTTAATCATTTGTGGCTGGTCAGGAGAATGGGATAATGCACTAAGAAACGCTCTGTTTAGAAATAAAACAAGAAGGTTTACTACTTATTGGTGTTCAAAAGGAAAATTAACTGATGTTGCAAAATCAATTATACAACATAGCAGAGCATCCATAATAAAAATTGAAAATGCCGATTATTTTTTTAGTTCGTTGGAAGATAAAATTGATTCGCTTGCTGAATATGACCTAAATGAACCTTTGTCAGTCAAGTTAACAATTGATACAACAAAAAAATTTCTATCTGATAACAAGTACGATATAAAATTAAATGACTTAATAACAACAGAAGTAAAATCAGTTCACCAATTCTTAATAAATATGGATACGAAAGGTGATGTTGGTGAAAATGATTTTAGAAAATCATTAGTATTGATTGAAAACAAAACTGAAAATATATTACAAATCACCTCGGCAATTTCTTATTATGGGCATAAAAATGAAAAAGAATTTTTAAAAATAATTCTTGAGGGGATAATTTTAACCGAATTACGTGGAGGAAATGGGATATTAATTGATTTACTAACATATCCTGCATTATTAACTTTTTATTCTTCTGGGATAATTGATATTTTTAGAAAAAAATTCGATTTATTAGCCCAATTAATGTTAAAGTGTACTACTAAAGACTACAATGTTAAAATTAATATTATAAAAATACTAAATCCTCATACTACTTTTACATATCCTTCAAGAGATGGATATAAACATTATTTTCCACAAGAAGGTGCAGAAAGAGAATTCACACCAGCACATAATTATATATACAATGTATTACATAATTTTTTAAATGAATATTTTGTAAATATCAACAATTTTGAGGAATCATTTGATATATTTGAATATTTTTTAGGTTTGGTCTATACTGACCTTATTACTATTCCAAAATTATTAAGTTGGGCACCTATAGGTAGATTCCATTGGAAATATAATTATTCTTACGAAACAAGCCCTCTTAATGATTTTATAGAGGAAACTAAAAATAAAAAGAATAATATACTTGAATTAGGATTTTTTAACAATTCTGTTGAACAATTCGAGGAAGCTTTAAAAAAATATCAATCTTTTCTTTCAAATAATCGTTGGTTCTAATATGAAAAATATGCCCAATATAATAAACCTTTCGGAAGACCAAACATTATACAGATACTTTATTTATGAGTATCTGTTAGATTTATTTAAAAATAAAAGAAATACACTTAATAATACATACGAATGGAATGACCCATTTGAAAATTTCTTCTATGAGTCCCATTACCTTTCAGAACATGGTAAACCTATAGGTATTATTAGTAGAGATAGAATGTATGGACAATGCTGGACACTAAATGAAGAAAGTGATGCCCAATGGCATTGCTATTCAAAAAATGCACATGTTATAAAAGTTAAATCAAAACTTATAAATGTCATAGCTCCATTAAAAAAAATCAAACCAGATTTTGTTTATTTTGGAAAAGTTGATTACTTATCTGAATCACAGTTGTTGACATTTTTAAAAACATATTATGAAGAATTATTATATGGAACTGACCAAAATTTGCGAATGCAAACCTTATTCATGAAACGTATTCCTTTCAGTTATGAAAATGAAGTTCGCATTATCTATTATAATATTGAAGGTAGTATTGATG
Source organism: FCB group bacterium (assembly GCA_049513175.1). Lineage (GTDB taxonomy): Bacteria > Bacteroidota > Ignavibacteria > Kapaibacteriales > UBA2268 > JBEKWK01. The sequence goes on along the minus strand of JBEKWK010000401.1, from coordinate 1,620 downwards.
GTCAACCCAAAAGATATACTTATAACATTGAGCCTAATGATTTAATATTTGAAATAGTTTTCAGTCCTTGGGAAGATGATATTTTTGTACAAAGAAGCACATTAGAGATACGGCAACTTGGATATTTAAATAAAATCTATAAATCAGATTTATATTCCTACCCAAATATTATTTTTGATATTCATAAGAGAACACATACATGACCAACTGGAAAAAATATAAATTTTCTGATTTTGTTGATATTAATCCAACTGTGAAAATATCAGGGAATGGTCTTGTTTCCTATGTTGAGATGAAAGATTTGAACGAAGGGAATAAATACTGCTTTCCGTCTGATAATAGAGTAGCCAATAATGGTTCAAGGTTTCAAAATAATGATACTTTATTTGCTAGAATTACTCCATGTCTTGAGAATGGGAAAATTTGCCAGGTAAAGAATTTAAATAGTAATATTGGTTTTGGTTCAACTGAATTTTTGGTGTTCCGGGGAAAAGATAAAATTTCAAATACTGATTTCACATATTATCTTTCAAGATGGGATAGAGTTCGTTCTCATGCTGAATTGAGTATGACAGGAACTTCCGGCAGACAAAGAGTTCAGAAAAGTGCATTTGATGAGCTTGAAATTAATCTCCCTCCTCTCCCCGAACAGCAAGCCATTGCCTCCATCCTATCCTCACTCGATGACAAAATTGAACTGAACCGCAGGCAGAACGAAACATTAGAGAAAATAGCACAGGCAATATTCAAGCATTGGTTTGTGGATTTTGAATTTTCTGATGCTAACGGCAAACCCTATCGCTCCTCCGGCGGCGAAATGCAGGAATCCGAATTGGGTATGATACCAAAGGGCTGGAGAGTTGGGAAAATAGGGGATATATACGAAACTACTTCAGGCGGTACTCCAAGCAGAGCAATAGATGGCTATTATGAAGATGGCAAAATAATGTGGGTTAAATCAAAAGAATTAAATAATTCTTTTATATTGGAAACCGAGGAAAAAATAAATGATATTGGTCTGAAAAATTCATCAGCAAAATTGTTGCCTGCAAAATCCGTACTCATAGCTCTATATGGTGCTACTGTGGGACAGACTGGTATCTTATCTGATGTTGCAACAAGTAATCAGGCTATTTGTGCATTGTTGCCGAACAATGAATATCCATATACATTTATTTTCCAATTTCTTAAAATGAATCAAACTAATATATTAAATTTTGCAGTCGGTTCTGCTCAACAGAACATTAGTCAGATTTTTATTAAAGAATTTCCAATTATAATTCCACCATTGGATGTTTTAAATCTGTATTCACTCCATGTTAATAATTTATTCAATAAAATAGAAAATAATTTAAAACAAAACCGCACCCTCTCACAACTTCGGGACGGGCTACTGCCGAAACTGATGAGCGGTAAGGTAAGAGTGAAATAAATATGTAATAATTTTCTAATAACTTAAGGAGAGATATAATGAAAAAAGTAAATGGTATTAAGGGGCTTACTGAAGAAGAGATTAAAATACGTCTCAAAGAAAGGAATGAAAAGTTAAGTAAATTGAAGGAAACTAAAAAAATATTAGAACAAAGGTTGGATTCTTTGAAGAACCAAAAATCATTGCCA
>JBEKWK010000400.1:0-3696 GCA_049513175.1 FCB group bacterium | reverse complement strand
TTTCTCGGTCATGCAAACGGTCTCGATATTTTGGAGCAACTGCGTAAAGACGGATACGTAATGCCTGTTATAGTTATGACAGCTTTCCAGGATATTAAAATGGCTGTCAGGGCAATGAAACTCGGTGCCGAAGATTTCATCGTAAAGCCCCTGGATTTGGAACAACTCGAAGTTGCCTGCGAAAGAGCATTACAAAATTATGACCTTAGACGCCAGGTAGATTTATTAACTGAAAAAATCCGCGAAGACCAGCCAAGCGAGATTCTCGGCAATTCACCCGGAATGCAAAAAGCAATGGAAATGGCTAAAATTATTGCCGGAGCCGATACGACAGCATTATTATTAGGTGAAACAGGCACAGGAAAAGAGTTGATTGCGAGATATATACATGATAATTCCGACAGGGCAAAGGGACCTTTCGTTACTTTAAATTGTGGTGCCATACCGAGAGAACTTGCCGAGAATGAGTTGTTCGGATATGAAAGAGGAGCATTCACCGGTGCAACCGAAAAGATAAAGCAGGGACGCTTCGAACAAGCTCAAAGAGGAACTATACTGCTTGACGAAATTGCAGAGCTGAGCCATGAATTGCAGGTTAAATTATTAAGAGTTTTGCAGGAAAGGAAATTTTACAGGCTCGGAGGGTCTAAGGAAATAACCGTTGATGTAAGAGTGATTGCTTCGACAAATAAGGAATTGGAAAAATTAGTCGAAGAAGAAAAGTTCCGCGAAGACCTGTTCTATAGGCTTAATGTAGCAAGAGTAGCACTGCCTCCCCTACGTGAAAGAGGAAGCGACATTATGGTTTTATCTACATCCATTGTAAAAGAATTTAATAAAAAGTTCAACAAAAATATAACAGGTTTCACATCCGAAGCGGTTGATATTTTATTGAATCACCCGTGGAAAGGAAATATCAGGGAACTTAGAAATGTTTTAGAAAGAATTGTCCTTCTCGAAACTGCAAACGTAATTTCAAAGGAATCTTTGAGTTTTATAAAAGGTGTGTCCTCGCCTACAACAACGGTAAGCATGACAAAAGAATTGCAGGCAGGACAGCATTATTTGCAGATTGCGGGTACAGGCGTAACAATGGGAAATGTTCTGAAAGACCTTATTATTCAGACATTGAACATAACAAACGGGAACCAGATTAAAGCGGCAAAGCTACTTGGAATTTCAAGAGCAAAATTAAGATACAGAATAGAACAATTAGGAATTAATATAACCGGAAAAAGTATCTCTTAAATATATTTTGAGAAATAAAAGGTAATATAGATGAGGTTTTTAATAATTGACCATTCCCCGACAATGCGGCGAGCCATAATTAATACATTAAGGGCATTTGGTTACGAAGAGTTTGAAGAAGCTGAGAACGGTGTGGATGGTATGAACATTTTGCAAAATAGTGAAATTGATTTCGTAACCACAGAATGGGATATGCCAAATATGACAGGCATTGAACTGGTAAAGCTAATAAGAGAAGATGAGAAATTAAAAAATATATTTATTTTGATGATTACGTCGAGAGATTCTAAAGCGGATATTGTAGAAGCATTAAAAGCGAAAGTAGATAATTACGTTGTAAAACCATTCGCCACTCAAACATTGAAAGAGAAGATAGAAATTGTATTAAATGATAAGCACAGGGACCCGGCTAAGATGTTCTTTTTGTAAAGTACAGCGTAAAAATATTTCACACATAAGAATACAATTATAAGAACATAATTGAAAATATTGGATTAATTTAATATCTTTATTTAAATCAATTATTGAACAAATCTAAAACTTAATTTTGTTAAATTAAAAGGAATAGTGTTTTATGGCTGGTACAAAAATTACTGTTAATAATGGGGTACTTAATGTCCCTGATGACCCGATATTACCCTTTATAGAAGGCGACGGAACAGGACCTGATATTTGGGCGGCATCAGTTAGAGTCCTCGAAGCTGCTGCGGAAAAAGCTTATAAGGGAAAGAAAAAAATTATTTGGAAGGAAGTTCTTGCAGGAGAAAAGGCATTCAAAAAGACCGGTGAATGGCTGCCGCAGGAAACTCTCGATGTTATCAAAGAGCATTACATTGCCATTAAAGGACCATTAACCACACCGGTCGGAGGCGGTATCCGTTCGCTTAATGTTGCCTTGAGACAGATTTTGGATTTATATGTTTGCCTGCGACCGGTAAGATGGTTTACCGGTGTACCTTCTCCTGTCAAAAGACCTGAGTTATGCGACATGGTGATTTTCAGGGAAAATTCGGAAGACATTTATGCCGGTATCGAATGGATGAACGGAACACCGGAAGCAAAAAAAATTGTTGATTTCCTTATTAAAGAAATGGATGTGAAGAAAATCCGCTTTCCGAATTCTACATCTATAGGAATAAAACCTGTATCCGAAGAAGGTACAAAGCGGCTCACACGCTCGGCGATTGAATATGCACTTAAGCACAAAAGACCTTCTGTATGTTTTGTTCATAAAGGAAATATTATGAAGTTCACGGAAGGTGCATTCAAGAACTGGGGCTATGAATGTGCAGAGCAGGAGTATGCCGACAAGGTGTTTACATGGCGTCAGTACGATGCAATCAAAGCGGAAAAAGGCGAAGCCGAAGCAATGAAGGTTCAGGATGCGGCTTTGAAAGCGGGAAAACTTCTTGTTAAAGATTTTATCGCAGATGCATTTTTACAGCAAATACTTACCCGTCCAAATGAATATTCGGTAATTGCGACTTTGAATCTGAACGGCGATTATATTTCCGATGCTTTGGCGGCGATTGTCGGCGGAATCGGAATCGCACCGGGGGCAAATATAAATTATCTGACAGGGCATGCAATATTTGAGGCAACACACGGTACTGCACCTAAGTATGCAGGATTGGACAAAGTAAATCCAGGCTCGCTGATTTTATCGGGTGTGCTAATGTTCGAACACTTAGGCTGGCAGGAAGCGGCGGATATGATTGTCCATTCTATTGAGAAAACTATTCAGCAAAAGAGAGTAACTTATGATTTTGCACGACTGATGGAAGGAGCAAAGGAATTGAAATGCTCCGAATTCGGAACTGCATTAATTGAAAATATGTGATAATTACATCCTACAGTCGGGAGGCAACTCCCGGCTGCAGTATTAACTATCATACTTTTCTTTATCTTTCGTCTCTAATTTAAAGAAATTTGTATTTTGTAATCATTCATTATATACCTTGAAAAACCATGAAGCATGAAAATCCATATAAAGAAGCTATACGTTATATAGACAATGCCAGAGCTACTCTTAAGCTTGCAGGCATAGAATATAGATTCTATAAAGATGAAAAATACGTCAAATCAGCTTGTGGAACTGCCTACATAGGTATGCTGAAAGCTCTGGATATGTTTTTTGAAATAAAAGGTATTCCTAAAAGAAAAGGCAGAAAGGCAATTGAATATTATAAGGAAATACTTTCCGGAATTGATAAAAAATTACTCTACCATCTTAATAATGGTTATGAAGTTTTACATCTTTATGGATACTATGACGGTGGCAACAAAATTGAAACAATCGAAACCGGCTTTGATGATGCTATTTCCATTATTACTGCACTAAAACCCTATTCCGGGAATGGGAAAAAAGACAAATTAGTATAATATAATCATTCACGGTCAGGAGGAAACTCCTGTCGGCAGATTTAATATTTCAAAATTGAATAGGCA
>JBEKWK010000399.1:0-3702 GCA_049513175.1 FCB group bacterium | reverse complement strand
AATGATTCCATATCGCCTATTTCCCAATTAAATTTATGAGTCCAGCTATCTCCGTTGTCTGCCGATATATATAATCCATCATCTCTAGTTCCAACTATAATATCCTTCCCATTTATAATTATTGTTATAACAAAAGAGCCTAAAGCAATATTTTTAATAGACCAATTATCTCCATTATCAGTTGATAAATATATTGAACCCCATCTGGTTCCTGCAAAAATATTTTTTCCTGTTACTGCAACTGAAGTAACAATCGTATCTAATAATCCTTTGTTTTTTTGTATCCAACTATCTCCGTTGTTTGTTGACAAAAATACTCCCCAATCGGTGCCTGCATAGATTTTATTACCATCAATTGCTATTGAGTAAACGAATTGATTGGCGTTATATACATCTGTATCCAAAGGAAAGCCACTGCTCTTTTGAATCCAACTGTTGCCCTTATCCGTTGATAGAAAAATCCCGTCACGACATGTCCCTGTAAATAAATTATTTTCATTAATTGCAAATGTTTGAATTTGATAACTATAATCATCAGTTAGATTAAAGCCACTATTTTTAGAAATCCAATTAGTGCCATTATCAGTGGATAAATAAAAACCATAATATGATGAACCATAATAAATATTATTACTATCGGATATCATACAAGTAGGGTAACCAATTCTAACCCCGTGGTTACATACTTTCCACTGGGCATTCAGTGTTGTAAGGAAGATAAATAAAAATGCAATGAAAATTAAATTTTTCATCATTCCACTCCTATATTTATTTTTTATTTAAAAGATGTCAGTCACTTTATAAGTGTGAGTCAACATCCTGATTCTATTCTTTAATAAATATCTTAGTAAATTCACCGATTCTAATTAGATAAATACCCATTGACAAGGATTCAATATTAATACATGAATCCATACTCTCAGCTATTACTGTTTTTATTTTATTTCCAAGCATATCGTAAATAGTGATTTCTTTTCCAATTAAATCTGAAGAATGAATATTAAGAAAATCACTGGCGGGATTGGGAGTGATTATAGTTTTATTATTTTGTTCATTTTCTTTCACATCGGTAATTAAATCATCCAGTTTTGCTTTGAAAATTAAGCCTGAATATGACCCATAGTAAATATAATTGTCTTTTATTGTCAATCTACCCTCATCCCAGTCTGTTATACCGTCATTTATTTCATTCCAGGTATCTCCATAGTCTATGGAAATAGCTACACCTCCCTGTTCTGTTGCGGCAAACAAAATATTATTTTTATAAATTACTAATGATGTCATGTCACTTATTTCCCAATCAAATTTATGGGTCCAGCTATCGCCGTTGTCTGCTGATATATATAATCCATCATCAGTAGTACCTACAATAATATCATTCCCATTTATAATTATTGGGTCAACTGGTGAGCCTAACGCTATGTTTTTGACGGACCAATTATCACCATTATCAGTTGATAAATATATAGCACCCGATCTGGTGCCTGCAAAAATATTATTACCGGTTACTGCAATTGAAGTAATCGTAGTGTCTAAAAACCCTTTATTTTTTTGTGTCCAGCTATCACCATTGTTAGTTGATAAAAAAACTCCCCAATCGGTTCCTGCCCAGATATTGCCACCATCAATTACTATTGAGTAAACAAATTGATTGGTATTAGTAAGAGTTGTATCCAAAGGTAAACCATTACTCTTTCGCATCCAGTTATCACCCTTATTAGTGGATAAAAATATACCATTCAGCCAAGTTCCGGCAAATAAATTGTTTCCATTGATTGCCAATGTTTGAATATGATAATTATAACCATCAGCTTTATTTATTCCATCATTTTTAGAAAGCCAACTATTACCATTATCGGAGGAAATAAAAATTCCATCAATATCTCCACTATAATAAATATTATTACTATCGGATATCATACATGTGGGGTAACCTATTCTAACTCCGTGGTTACATACTTTCCACTGGGCATAGGTAGTTTTAAAGGATGAAATCATCGAAAAGAAGATTAGGACGAGAATTAGAGACCTTATATTCATAACCGCCTCATGTAGATGTAAAGTAATTTAATATTGCCGGATTAAATTAATGAAAATGAATATGAAAACAAAATTTATTTTCAGTTAGGAGTGTGGTATTAGGAATTAGGAGATGATTTTACTTTTTTCTGAATTATGTTATGTATGATTTTCTTCGATTTTTGAAGCAAAAAACAAGAGAGAGATACTGGATTCTTCACTTCGTTCAGAATGACGTTACGAATTATCAAGAATAGACAACTAAGAAAATCTAAAATCTAGAATCTAAAATCTAAAATTGGGTTAGTCTTTGTATCTGTTCTTCCATAATTTTTTGAGCCGTTCTTTTATTTTTATTTCTAAGCCGGAATCACCGGGCTGGTAGAAGACTTTGGGGTTCATATCGTCGGGGAAATAATTATCCTCGACGAAATGTCCTTCGTAATCATGCGGGTATTGGTAGCCGGCATGGTAGCCTTCGTCTTTCATGTATTGTGTCGGGGCATTCCTAAGATGCATTGGAACTGTTAATGGAATTGGCTTTCTTAATTCGAGAAATGCTTTCATAAGTCCGGCATAAGAGGCATTCGATTTCGGACAGGAAGCTAAATAGGTAACTCCCTGTGCAAGATTAATCTGTGCTTCGGGCAAGCCTATCATCTCAACAGCATGAAAAACTGAAACTGCAACATTCAAAGCATTTGGGTCTGCATTGCCGATATCCTCGCTTGCAAAAATCACCATTCGTCTTGCAATGAAACGAGGGTCTTCGCCCGCATCCAGCATTTTCACAAGCCAAAGCAATGCTGCATCCGGGTCGGAACCTCTCATGGATTTAATAAATGCCGAAATTGTATCGTAATGCGATTCTCCTTTTTTATCGTATTGAGCAGTTTTTTGCTGGAGAGCTTTTTCAAGAATTTCTCTTGTGATTATAATTTTTTTATCCGGTTCTTTGTTGCTTATTTTAAATGCAAGCTCTATTGCATTGAGAGCAGTCCTTGCGTCTCCGGCTGATGTTGTCAATAGAAATTCATAATCTTCAAGCTCGATATCATATTTACTTAAAATAATATCAGTCTTTATGGCATGTTCCACAACTTGTTTGATTTGTTCATTGTTCAAAAGAAGAAGCCTGTAGACCTGGCATCTGCTCATTAGTGCCGCATTAACTTCAAATGATGGATTTTCTGTCGTAGCTCCGATTAAAGTGATTATTCCTTTTTCTACAGCATGGAGTAAAGCGTCCTGCTGTGATTTGTTAAACCTGTGAATTTCGTCAATAAATAATAATGTTTTTTTGTTTTGTGACATTAAGGATAATGCGTGTGTAATTATCTGCCGTACTTCTTTGACACCTGAATCAATAGCGGAAATCCTGATGAAATCTCCTTCAATAACATCGGCGATTAAAAATGCGAAAGTTGTTTTTCCCACCCCCGGAGGTCCCCAAAAAATCATTGATGGAAATTCACCTGATTCAAAGAATTGCCTGAGAGGACCATCAGAACCTACGAGATGCTCCTGTCCGACTATTTCATCAATAGTTGACGGTCTGACTCTGTCTGCGAGAGGCGGCAGAATTTTTTTATCCGATGCCGGTTTTGGAAATAATTCCTGCATAACTTTTATATATTTATTTAAGCAAAAAGTGTTTTCGTATGAGGCTTAATATTTTCAGAT
>JBEKWK010000398.1:0-3718 GCA_049513175.1 FCB group bacterium | reverse complement strand
AAATATTTGAAGAATTGATGCATAAAAAAGATATACCATCCGCTAAACACAGACCTCATCCATATGTTCTTGCAAGTAACGATTCATTGATTTTCGAAAATAACCCATCAATAAACCTAGATTCATTACTAGATGTAATCCAGGGGAAAAATGAATCGGAGATGGATTCTGCTTATGTTACGATACAATTAAATAATACCGAATATCGGATTTATATTCGGACGATTCAATTGCCCTCGAAAAAGGATTTTAAATTAATATTAATTACATCTCTCGACAGACACTTTGAATCTCTTGCACAATTAAGATACATTCTGTTCATTATTAGTCCTTTAGCTTTATTAATATTTGGTATAATAGGTTTTTTTATAGCCAGGAGGTCATTCGCTCCGGTAAGCAATATAACCAGGATAGCTGCCTCTATATCCTCCGAAAGTCTGGATAAACGCGTACCTATAGGCAAATCGCAGGATGAGCTTTCCCATCTTGCAAATACATTTAATGAAATGATATCAAGGTTGGACATCACTTTTAAAAGTCACCAAAGATTTATAGCGGATGCTTCTCATGATTTCAGAACACCGTTGACTGTGATTCAAATGGAAATAGAACTGCTGTTAGGTAATAATGAAATTGACGAAAAAACAAAGGAAGTCCTCGAAAATTGTTTGAAGGAAATTCATAGTCTTAATAAATTATCGGATAATCTTTTATTTCTCGCAAAATCTGATGCTAAAAGATTAACTCTCAACAAGAAATTATTTCGGCTCGATGAATTAATAATTGATTGTGTTACTAAATTAGACACTTTAGCTCAGACTAAAAATATAAGCTTCAGAATTGATTCAAAATATCCTGTTGAGATTACTGCGGATAAAGAGTTGATAACAAGGGCATTAATAAATATAATTGATAATGCAATTAAATATTCTTGTAAAAATGAAATAATAGTTTTGTCTTTAGATAAAGATAATAAGCAAACTATTATAACTATTATTAATAAAGGGAATCCCATTCCAATAGATTTATTACCTGATATTTTCAATCGTTTTCAGCGAGGGGATAAATCAAGGACTTCAGGGGGGTTCGGACTTGGTTTATCAATTGTAAAAGCAATTATAGAATCCCATTCCGGATTGGTGACCGTTACTTCTGAAGAAGAGCGTGGTACATCATTCCGGATCAAATTACCCATTTAATTTTCTCTTTCATTTTATTTTCATTTTACATTGTTAATTTTGTAACGTCAAAAATGACATTATTGTAATTTTATATGTTTCATTATTAAATAAGGTATATTATGAAATTTCGTTCAATTATCGCTCTATTAGTTGCAGTCTGTTTTGTAGCAACAACCGTTTTTGCTCAAGATGCAGCACCTAAATCAGACAAAAAAGTAGCAAAAGAGAAAGTTGTAGCAGACAAAAAAGTAGCAAAAGAGAAAGTTGTAGCAGACAAAAAAGTAGCAAAAGAGAAAGTGGTAAAACACAAAAAAGTAGCAAAAGAGAAAGTAGTAGCAGACAAAAAAGTAGCGAAAGAAAAAGTGGTAAAACACAAAAAAGTAGCAAAAGAGAAAAAAGTAGCAGACAAAAAAGTAGCAAAAGAGAAAAAAGTAGCAGACAAAAAAGTAGCAAAAGAGAAAGTGGTAAAACACAAAAAAGTAGCAAAAGAGAAAAAAGTGAAAGAAGTAAAAGAGAAAAAAGTAAGTGAGAAAAAATTAAATACAGATAAGAAAGTAATAAAATAAAGAAATTTATTTTTAGTTTTCATTGTTGATTATAAAATAAAGGCTGTTCTTGATGAGCAGCCTTTATTGTTTTAATAAATTCATTTCATTTTGTCATTTCTTGTCAAACTCTACCAATTAAAAATTATTAAATTGCATTATAATTATTTTCATTTTTATAAAATGGATTCAATTTTTTATTTTGTATTCTATAATTGGTAAATAATAAAATAAAGTGTATAATTATATATGAAAAATATTGATACATTTCCTAATCCAAACCCCGGGAGGAGATATATTATTACTCATGTCAATCCCGAGTTTACATCAGTCTGCCCTAAAACAGGATTGCCCGACTTCGGTAAAATTACAATAAAATATATTCCAGATGAAGTATGTTTAGAACTGAAAGCATTGAAATTGTATTTTCTTGAATTCAGAAATATTGGCATTTTCTATGAAGCTGTTACAAATGTAATATTAGACGACCTGGTCGAAGTATGTCAGCCTCTGGAAATGGAAGTATTATCCGAATGGTCAACAAGAGGGGGAATGAATTCAACCATTCTTGCCAAATATCATAAGGATAAAAAATGACGATAAAGATAGGTAAAGAATTTCGATGGGAGATGAGCCATCGTCTCCCTGCTAATCCCGGTGACTGTAAAAATATTCATGGTCATTCGTATAAGGTTTGGGTAGAAATTACCGGGAATACTGATTCAGACGGTGTGGTTTTAGATTATTATGAATTAGAAAAAATAATAAATCCAATGATAAATAAATTGGACCACTCTTTTATTTGTGATGCTAAAGATACTTTAATGCTGGAATTTCTTGAAAAAAATAATTTCAAACTTTTTGTTTTAGATGATTATACCACAGCAGAGAATATAGCTCAGTTCTTATTGAATGAGTTAAGTAGTGTATTCAGGTCATATTCTAATATTAATTGTTTGTTAATTAAATTATTTGAAACTGAAAATACGTTTGCAGAAGTGAAATCCAGTTTGTCAAAATAAATAAGTAAATAATTTTAATTCACATGAAACTCATTTCAAGATTAAATTTATCATTGCTTGTGGGGATTGTATCCGGAATTTTCTATTTTATTACGGTAACTCCCGATGTAACATTTACTGACAGTGGAGAACTTGCCGGAGCATGTGTCTCTCTTGGTATTTGCCATCCGACAGGATATCCCTTGTTTACTATTATAGGATATTTGTGGACTTTGCTACCTTTACCTTTTTCCAAAATATTAATGCTCAACATTTTTGCAGGTATTGCAACTGCTTTTTCATCTGTAGTTTTTTTCAATATCGTTTGCTCAATTCTTGAATATTTTGAAAACACCAATAAAACTTTAGTGATAAAATCTGAACAATCAAAAGAAAAGTATAAAGATAAAAATTATAAAAAGAAATCCAAATTTTCTTTTGATATGAATAAAGAACAGATTTTAATTCTGTCATTAATTACTGCTTTTATTTATAGTTTTGCAAGGACAGTCTGGGACCAGGCAGTAGCTATTGAAGTGTACTCTCTACAGTTGTTACTTGATAATTTAATTATCTTTGTTTTAATCAAAGCTGTAACTGCAAAATCTTCTACTAATAAATATTTTCTGCTAACTGCATTTCTTCTTGGGCTAGGTTTTTCAAACCATATGACAACTATTTTGCTGGTTCCGGCAATATTATTTTTATTTTTTAAAAGACCGGGGGAAAAATTTGATTTCAGCAAAGATAGATTGAAATATCTGGCTTTACTGATTCTGCCTTTATTATTGGGTTTAACATTTTATATATATCTTCCACTGAGAAGTTCTGAAATGCCGGAATTTAATTGGGGATGGGTTCATCGGAGTGCAGATAAATTATTATACCATTTACAAGGCAAGCAATATCAGGTTTGGATGTTTTCAGGTGTAGATGCAGTTATAACAAATATAAATAAATTCATAAATATTTTACCTTATGAATTAGGAAT
>JBEKWK010000397.1:0-3722 GCA_049513175.1 FCB group bacterium | reverse complement strand
TTTTCCATGATTCTTCAGCAACAGTAAAAGAATCTGTTGATTTCGTTAACATTCCTATATCTGTTAATGTATCAGCAATCATATCCGCTATTTCAGGATGCGTATCATTAATAGATGCCACCCAATTAGGAGGTGAACCATAGGTAGTAACATTTACAGCATTAGGCGAATTCAGCACTCCGGAAAAATTAATTACCATTCGTAATATTTGAGATTCATCAAAATGGCTGGTATATTTAAGTCCGATATCTATTCCATTCTGAGCACACAACAAAAATAAATTACTATGTTTGTATTTTTCTACCTGGTCTAAAATAGTATCAATTTGGTAAGATTTTACGGAAGTGATTAAAACATCAATATCATGGGTTAACAGTTCACTGACTGACGAATAATTATAATTAAAAAAGGAAGATTTTTTAATTAGACCGATAAGTTCAATGCCCTCATTTCTGATTAAATTCATTTTATCTTTATGACTGTCACAAATTGCCACTTCACACCCGGCTTGCTTAAAATGAACAGCAAGAGTAAGTCCTACAGGACCCAATCCTATTATTCCTATTTTTAACTTCTTTTCTTTTTCCATGATGCAGCCTCGCTTTTTGAAAAGTGCAAAATTAGTTAATTTTAGATTTTAGAATTATGATTATAGATTTAATTGTTTTAATCTAAAATCTATAATCTAAAATCGTACATCATTTATACTTTCATTTGTTCAATAAATGTTTCAATTTTCGTAGTAGTCTGTGCTTCTGAAAAGAATCTCAAATCGCACAAATCACCTTCAATTACCAATGTTTCGACTCCCGCTGATTCTTTGAGCCTTAGTGGCATTCCAAATCGTGAATTTGAATTATTAAAACAAGTTTTGGAATCATGAAAAATTATACCTGTAATTTTATAATCATTAATAAGACTCTCAATTATTTTCTGCTTTACTTTTTCGCTTCTATTTATAAAAATTGTAGTATATGCGAGAGCAGTAGATTCAAAAGGCTCGTTTTCATCGAAGTCGTCGAATATCCAACTATTGCAGTATGTAGAAGCTACAACAGCAGTATTGTTTTTTGCGAATAATTCGGACAAATATCTTAACCTGCCCCAAATCGGCATTCCTTCCCAATAAATACGAATCTGCTCATTTTCAATAATTCCTGAACCTTGACCGACATATGTTTTTAATTCTTCTAATAAATTCTTATAATATTCTTTTGCAACTTGTGTGCCTCTGAGGACTACTATTGGTCCCATATGGATAGTACTGTCAAAGAAACTGATTGGTGCCGGAATAGTTTTAGCCGTTTCCAGGGATTGTTTCCACAATGATGTAGCTTCTTTGCTCAACTTTACCGTTTCTTTAAACTTATCAATATCGAATTTATTTCCGGAGGTTTTCTCAAAAACAGGAATCATTGATTTAAACTGAGATGTTACATTTTCTATATCAATTTTTTTTACTTCGTCGAGATGCCTCGGTGATTGAATACCTACAATAGGGCTGTTAAATTCTTTAGCAAAATAATTAAGCCAATCCTGTACTTCGCGGCATTGGTTAGTATTATAGACCAGCACATCGGGTTTAGGAACACCTTTTAATCCGTAATGTTTTGACATAGGTGTATCATTACTTAAATAAGAGCCAACATCACTTGTTAAATAAGAACAAATATCGCTGGAGTACCCAAGCTTAGAGGCAACTGGAATAAAATCCCCGGATGTGCGCGTAGTGCCTAATAATGCTCCGTGATTTTCAGGAAAATATACTTCAAACCCGAAACTTCGTAATAATTCTGCAGGACCGACACTTGTACACCATGCAATTTTTTTGGTTTCATCACCCATACCTTTGAAGTAATCTGTCATTACTTCTTTTAACAATTTTGCTGATTCTATTTTATGCATTTTTTATCTCGTTAAAAATATTACAAATATTTTAAATACTAATCCTTGCATCCACAACAACGAGCTTATCTTTAAAAGCTAATAGAGGATTTAAATCAAGTTCCTGAATTTCAGGATTTACCGTAACTAACTGGGAAATTTTTTGAATAATCTCTATAACACTATTTTTATTAATCCCTTCTTCACCTCTGTATCCATTTAAAAGAGGAGACATTATAATATTATTAATCATATACAAAGCTTCATCGTAGGTAACAGGAGTCAATTCAAAAGTTACATCTTTTAAAATCTCAACATAAACCCCACCCATACCGAACATGAGTAAATGTCCCAGACCCTTTTCTGCCTTAGCGCCGATAATAAGTTCTAGTCCTTTAGGATGATATTTTTGAATGAAATAATTAAGCTTTTTATTAGAAAATTTTTGTTGCATCTCCCTTACTACAGCTAAAACATCATCATTATTTTTCAGATTTATTTTCACACCTCCGACATCGCTTTTATGAATAATATCAGGGGAATCTACTTTTATAGCTACAGGAAATCCGATTTCTTCTGCTAATAAAACTACATTTGCCGCATCGTCAGTTAATCTCCAATCTGCAACCGGAACTTTATATGCAGATAAAATTTTATATACTTCTGTTGCGGAAAGAATCTTTTTATTCTCTGCTTTAGCTGATATGAGAATAGCTTGAGATTCGGATTTATTGCAATCATCAAAATGTTTTATGACTCCCTTTTTCCTTGTTCTAAGTTCATTGTACCTGCATAGAGATACAAGGGCTTTTGCTGCTGTTCCGGGGAAGTCATAAAAGGGAATTCCTCCTTCCTTTAATATTTTTGTTGTTTCAATCCATTGGGCTTTATCAGTCATATAATTACAAACGATAGGCTTAATTCTCTTTTTACTTACTTCTGCAAACTCCCGTGCAACGCTTTCACAATCAACGAAAGGCGGAGTAACAAAATTAATATAGACACTGTCAATTTGTTCTTCTTCCATCATAACATCTAAAGCACTTCTGAATTGTGGAGCCCCTGCAGTTGCAACTACATCTATAGGATTATTAATCGAAGCTGCGGCAAACATGGTTTCCTTTAATTTCGCTTCTGCCTTTTGTGATAACGGTGGCATTTCAAGCCCACCTTCGACAAGCTCATCAGTTGCAATTATTGCAGGACCTCCGGTATTAGTAATCATACCTACACGGTTTCCTTTGGGTATCGGCTGAGAAGCAAAGGCTACTGCAGCATTACACATTTCCTGTGCATCGCTGAAAGATAAAATTCCTGTTTTTCTGAAAATCAGGTCTGTAGCTTTTCCACCTGCGAGACCTCCCGTATGTGATGTAGCAGCTTTGGCTCCAACTTCTGTTCTGCCTGCATTCATAGCTAATATTGGTTTCTTCGCTGCGACTTCATAGGCTACATCAACGAAGTAATCAGGTTTGTCGAGGCTTTCTACATAAAGTAAGATAACCCTGGTTTCTTCATCCTCTCCCCAATATTTTATAATCTCGGGAATTGATATATCGCAGGCATTTCCGTTGGAAGCATACATTCTCATACCTACATCGAGGTCGTACAAGTTTTGCATTATTACCGCACCGACGCCTCCGCTTTGAGCTACAATTGAGATGTTCCCCGGTTTCGGATATGTGAATGTAAAATCACAATACGCATTGTATAAAGGGTCAGTATTGATTATACCCTGGCAATTAGGACCAAAAATTCTCACCCCGTATTTTTTCCCGCTTGCGACAAATTCATTTTGTAATGCTTCGCCTTCAGCCCCCATTTCTTTAAAACCCGCC
>JBEKWK010000396.1:0-3728 GCA_049513175.1 FCB group bacterium | reverse complement strand
CAAAACATATAAACCAACTATGGTCCAATCCGTGAGGGTTTTGAGCAGTACCGGTCTTACCGCATACCGTTATGCCCGGAATCTGGACTATATTTGCAGTACCTCCTGCACTTTGGACAACATCGAACATACCGTTTCTGACCAGTTCAAACCATTGCCTGGCAATAGGCAGTTCCCTTTTATCGTAGCTAATCGGCTCGATTTTATTAGTAATATTATTATGAACATATCTTACAATATGCGGCTGGTACATTGTACCCATATTTGCCAATGCAGAAGCATAGACTGCCATTTGCAATGGTGTATTGGCTATTTCACCCTGACCAATACCATAATTAACAAGATAACCCAGGGGAACACCTGTAGGTCCGAATTTTTCATGCGCCCATTCTATAGAGGGCCATCTACCTTTGCTTTCGCTTGGAAGGTCTATTTGAGTCCTGTCACCAAAGCCGAACATTTTAGCATATTTATCGAGCCGCTCATGACCCAGCTTCATGGCTACATTATAGAAAAACACATTACAGGAAAGTTTAATAGCATTTTGTACGGTTAATTGCCCGTGTGCACCATGGCATTTGAACTCTTTCGAGCCGAGACTAATCGAACCTCTGCAAACAAAAGGCGTATTCGGGGTAATTACTCCTTCATTCAAAGCGGCAAGAGCCACAAGCATCTTCCAGGTCGAACCCGGAGGATAAGCAGACATAATAGCCCTGTTATACATAGGGCTTGCCGGGTCAGTTCTCAATTTATTATATAAATCAGGAGGTATTTTCCCGCTGAATTCTCTTGGGTCATAGTCGGGTTTACTTGCCAAAGTAAGTATTTCACCGTTATTGGGGCTAATTGCTACTATAGCACCGCGTCTGCCTTTAAGTAAATTTTCAGCAAGTTGTTGAAGTTTTTTATCAATTGTAAGGAAAAGGTCAAAACCATTTCGGGCAGGTATATCATTCTTGCCATAGTCAAAGCTGGAAACCTTCTTTCCCATCTTGTTAATTGCAACAAATTTGATACCCTTATTACCGCTTAATAACTGTTCATACTCAGCTTCCAATCCCGTCTGACCGACAATATCACCGCTACGGTAAAAGGACATTTTTTTTAGCTGGTTTTCGGAGATTTCCTTAGTATAACCAAGCAGATGAGCCATATTACAGGTAAAATTATATCGCCGCTTTGAATCTACAATTATATCAACACCGGGAAGTAAATCGTTATATTCCTCTATCAATGCTGTTTTATCAAAATCAAGGTCGCGATATATTCGGACTGGAGTAAATTTAGAGACATCTTTGTATTGGGCAAGAGCAGAATTAATCTCTGTTGTATCTGACTCAAGTATAGAAGCCAGAAGAAGAAGAGATTCCTTTGTGAAATCATTTTTTGTAATTGTAAGAGTAAAAGAGGGTTCGTTATTTACTAACACATCGCCGTTTCTGTCGTAAATATCCCCACGGAAAGGCTCTACCACTACCTGTTTAATAGCCTGGGTTTCGCTTTCAAGCCTGTACGTGCTACCCTTTACTATTTGCATATACCCCAGCCTACCGATGAACAATATCATTAAGATAATGATTAATGCCCTAAAAATCGAGCGTCTCTGTCTCGATGCAAAATCCAGGTTCTCTTCTATTAATTGTGTTACCATGATAAAACTAAAATATAAAAATATAATACATAAACAAAATAAAAATGGGAATCAAATTATATGAATTCATCGGGTTTTAAATTTTCAATTATTTGACTCTCCTGTTTTCGTTACAGGGACATCAAAAAAAATTTTTGTATCAAACACTTTTGCTCTAATTTCTTTTGAATAATATATAATCTTGCACCCATCCTGACTGATAATCATTAGGGTTTTTACTGATTGATGTAATTCCGTACTTCGAGAATCTCATTAGAGGAGTATAGATATTTTCTAATTTGGAATGAAATAGCATAATTATATTATCCCTACAAGAATTTATAAATAAATAATCCGGTTTCTTCGAAAAAATATAATTAGTTCTTTCTTCTTTTTTAATAAATTTGTCTGATATCAGACCTTGTGTGTCTATTATATACCCTTTGAAATAAAATCCAATTACTCCAATATCATCTGCTAATAGAACATTATTTTGAGTAATATTTTCTCTGCACCAAAGTTCAACCGGATTATAAATATATTTTTTATCAAGTGAAAAACCAAATTTAAAGCCAATAAATAGGTTTAATGATAAAGCTAATATTAAACTAAATATTAAAATTCTATTAAATGAAAGAAATTTTGAAAATTTGGGTACGTAGCTTAATATGTCTGAAAGACCAAAAGAGGCAAAAACTGCGATTCCAACTCTTATAGATTCTGAATACCAAGTCCAAATCAAAGGTCGGGCAATTACGTAACTTAGAAATAACAGTATAAGCCAATATCCGAATATCCTGAAAAATGAATTTAACTTTTTTATTTTTATGATACCAATTATAGCAAACGGGACAGAAATACATGATACCAGGTCTCTAAGTAATAATGAGTTTATAACACTAAATACAGAATCTCCTATTAAAGTTGCCTTTGATTGAACAGATTGAGGTAATATATTACCATAGTAATAGTAAATTAAAACTAATGGCATTGAAATAGTAACTAATGATAAAATTGCCATTTTAAATGAATTTGATTTTTTAGAAATGAAAAATTCATAAAGAACAATTACAACCAATAGAGTTACAGCTTCAGGTCTTATAAAATAATTTAAGCTACATATAAAAATTGATAAAAATATTTTATTTATATTATATAGATAAATAGATATTAAACTAAAGAATAGAAATAAATTAACTTCCATACCTCCACAGCAGATTCTTGACAATAATGGGCTAGAAGCAAAAAATAAAATAAAAATACAGCTTTCAATATTTTTGTTTTCTTTCAGTAAGTAGACTAATATTATCACTGCAATCGCAATATCAATAATAATATTCAAAGTAACTATGCTTACAGGAATAGGTAAACCTATTTTTATCATTAAACTTATTAATAATCCAAATGCAGGACTTGTAGTACCTAATATCAATTCATTGTAATTATATACAAAACCTTTATTAGTTGCAAAATTTAATGCATACCTAAATGTAATGAAAGCATCGTCATATATATCATAAATAAATGCACCTAAGATTCTAACCGCAAGTACTACAAATATGGATTTGAAAATTAAATTTTTTATTTCTTGTTTCATCTGATAATAAGGTCTAATTTATTTTTTAAAATATTTAATCTTACATTATAAGTATTTTGCTATGAAGCTAGCTTATTTATTATAAATTTATTATAGATATTTTATAGCTTACAATGGTGTAGTTTATTTATTGTATAAAAGAATATTACAAATTTGTGATGAAAAAGGGAAATTACTATTTTGATTTCTTCACTCAACTTTTTCATGAAGTCATACAATTTTTTTATTATAATTTATCAAATAATGCTCTGATGCAATCCCAGCAAGAGAATAACCGAAAGCAAAAACAAATACTCCATCACGCGAAGCAAATTGAGTACTTGGAAAATTTGCAATAATAGATGCTAATAATATCATACAAGCACTTAATGCAATCATTTTATAAAACTTGTCATTGATTTTTCTTGCCATCCTTTCCGATACATATAGGTAGTAAATTAATGGTATTATAAAAATAATTGCAAGAGGGAAACCAAATTTAAAAACTAAACAAAGGAA
>JBEKWK010000395.1:0-3729 GCA_049513175.1 FCB group bacterium | reverse complement strand
GAACAGCTTTTTTTATGTAACTTTTATGTCTTTGGATTGTTATTACAATATAAATACACCACAAAAATAAAAACTATGGAATAATTGGGAATTTACAAATATATTTGGCAATATTAATAAGGTTAATTCAAAAATAAATTTTAATATTTTATAGTAAGCGAAAATAAGGACTAACCTTATCGTACAATGTAAATAACTATTTTATTAGTTATAAATAGGCAAACAATGAAAAAGCTTTTCTTACCAATTCTGATTGTCATTATAAGTTTCACAACCCTCAATGCCCAATGGGAGCGATGTAATAATGGTTTATATGGAGGTTCAGTACTTGCATTAGCTATCAATGGTAATAATATATTTGCAGGTACACACAACGGGATATATTTATCCACAGATAATGGAGATAATTGGACTCAAAAGAATTCAGGTTTGACAAATTTAGATATTAATTGTATATCTTTTAATGGTATTAATATTTACGTGGGAACTTATGGTGGATTATTTTTATCTACTGATTGCGGCAATAGTTGGTCAGAGAAGGATTTAGGATTGGAAAGTAAAGACATACATTGTTTATCTATAAGTGGTAATAATATTTTTGCTGGAATTCTTGAGGGTGTATTTTTATCAACTGATAATGGCGAAAGCTGGACACCAAAACATAAGGGTTTGCCACCATATACAAATTTTCTTTCATTAATTACATATGGAAATAATATCTTTGTTGGAACTTATGATAATGGTGTATTTATTTCAACTGATTACGGTGAAACATGGTCTCAAAAGAATTCAGGATTGACAAATACTCCAGTTCATAGTTTATCATTCAAAGGAAATAATATTTTTGCTGGAACTGAAGCTGGTATATTCTTATCCACTGATAATGGCAATAGCTGGTCACAAATAAATCAATTGAGTACAATTATTATTTATTCATCTACCTTAGACAATTATATTTTTGCTGGAACTGAAGCTGGTATATTTTTTTCTACTGATAATGGTATAACATGGCTCTTGAATAATTCAAGATTAACTAGCCAATTTATTTATACATTAGCCATTAGCGGAAATAATCTTTTTATTGGTACATTAAATTCTGGTATATTTCTATCAATTGATAACGGAAATAGTTGGACAATAAAGAATAAAGGATTAATAAATGCATTTATCAGTTGTTTATCTATCAAAAACAATAATATTTATGCTGGGGCTTATAGCTGTGGCATTTTTTTATCCACTGATAACGGCAATAATTGGTTACAGAAGAATATAGGATTGACAAACACTGAAATTACATCATTAGCTATTCTTGAGAATAATATTTTTGCTGGAACTAGATGGGAAGGAATATTTTTGTCAACCGATAATGGCAACAACTGGACAGAGAAGGATTCAGGAATAAATATACCATGGATCACTTGTTTATCAAGCAGCAACAACAATATTTTTGCTGGAACATATAACGATGGTGTATTTCTTTCTACTGATAACGGCAATAAATGGATAGAAAAAGATTCTGGATTAACTGCGAATATGGTTAACTGTTTATCTATCAATAATGATAAAATTTTTGTTGGTACTGAAACTGATGGTGTATTTTTATCTATGGATAACGGTGATAGTTGGACAAAAAAGGATTCAGGAATGCCTGATCCTACTATAAATTGTTTACTTAATAGTGGTAATAATATTTTTGCTGGAACATATTTCAATGGTGTATATCTCTCTACTGATAATGGTGATAGCTGGACAAAAAAGGATTCAGGTTTGAATTTTTCAAATATTAATACTTTATGTATTGATGGAAATAATATTTTCGCAGCTACAAATAACAAAGGAATATTTTTATCAACTGATTACGGAAATATCTGGATTCCTAAAAATTTAGGATTAACTTGTCTAAATGTATCTGCTTTATGTATAATTAATAATTTTATTTTTGCAGGTACTAATGAAGGAGGAATATTTCGAGCCAATCTGAGTGAAATTACTGATGTCGTGGATAAAGAACTGAGAAATGAAAATATAATTTATCCCAATCCTGCAAGCGATTTTCTAAATATTAATTCTACAAATATAATTGGCAAAGATATCAGCATTTATGATATGCTGGGAAATAAATTAATGTCGGTTATAGCCGAAAGTACGGAAACCCGCTTGAATATTGAATCTTTACCGATAGGTATTTATTTAATAAGAATTGGTGAACTGACGAGGATGTTCGTTAAAGAGTGAATAGCGAGCAATTTGCAGTGTGCAGTGGGGAAAAAAATTAAGAATTGTGATACAATCCGTCAGATAAATCAGACGGCAATGATTATTTGGATATAAATACAAGAGAACGAAATAAATTTCGTTTTACAAAACTTTGCGTTACTTTGCGAAAACTTGGCGTCCTCTGCGGTTAAATGCTTTTTATCCCTCAATACACGAAACCCTAAGTCCACACTTTTTTCTTAATATATAAACGTATTTATTCTGTCGGATAGCACTGTTTTTTATGTTTATTTGCATTTACAGTCATATTTTTTATTAATTTTACAGTTTGGAATTCGTCTATTAAACATAGTTACAGTTGTTATTTATTTCAATAATTATAAATTCTACATTATAAATTCTACATTATGGAAGTATCAATCGTAATAGTCAATTATAATGTAAAAGATTTGCTTTTGCAATGCCTCCGTTCGCTCCAGCAGGTTAGTGGTGAACTTCGCACAGAGGTTATTGTAGTTGATAATCATTCCCTTGACGGCTCCGTTGCATTTTTGAAACCGCTTTTCCCTGCGGTAAATTTTATAGAGCTTAAAGATAATCTTGGCTTCAGCAAGGCAAATAATATAGGTATCCGCCAGGCGACAGGCAAATATGTATTGATATTAAATCCCGATACCATACTTGAAGAAGATACTTTGTCCGTGATGTATAATTATATGGAATCCCATCCTGAAGTGGGTTTATCCGGATGCAAAGTATTAAATCCCGACGGAACATTTCAATTAGCATGCAGAAGGGGTTTCCCGACTCCGTGGGCATCCTTTTGCAAATTATTCGGCTTGCAAAAATTATTTCCCAAATCGAAATTATTCGCAAGATATAACCAGACATTCAGAAGCGTTGATGAAACCTATTACATAGAAGCTGTGATGGGTGCATTTATGTTCATCAGGAAAGAAATACTCGACAAAATTAGCGGCTTCGACGAAGATTTCTTTTTATACGGTGAGGATATTGATATTTGCTGGAGAATTATACGGGAAGGCTGGAAGAATGCCTATGTTCATACAACTTCTATCATACATTATAAAGGTGAAAGCACGAGGCGAAGCTCCGAAAATGATGTTAAGCATTTATATAAATCCATGGAAATTTTTGCCGGGAAGCATTATTCAAGTTCGTCTTTATTCCTTTTGTTCCTCAGGACAGGAATTTTATTCAGGTCATTCATTGCAAGAATAATTAAATACCGCAGGGATGTTTTTTTGCTCCTGTTCGATTTATTGGGAATAAATATTTCGTTAATATTGGGAACAAAAATACGTTTTGGCGATTACTTCAATTTCCCGCCCTATGCTTACCCAACCGTTTTCATAGTTTTGAGTTTAGTGATGTTTGCTTCGATGGTAGCCGTTGGAGAATATTTTGAATCCAAGCCGACAATCAGAAAATCCGTATTTGCATTGATGATAAGCTTTTTCATATTATCATCGCTAACTTACTTTTTTAATG
>JBEKWK010000394.1:0-3745 GCA_049513175.1 FCB group bacterium | reverse complement strand
AGGAGGAACAAACTTCAAGCCACCCAGCTTCAAGGGATTTTCAATTCTCATGGGTCCCAGCCAATCTCAAAGTATGTCCGTTGTTAATGGACAAATGTCGCAATCCATTTCATATTCTTATGTTCTTCAGGCAGGGAATGAAGGAAATTACACTATTGGACCTGCGACAGTCGAGGTGAATGGCAATACATTAAAAACAAATTCTATTACGATGAACGTCGTAAAAGGTGCCGTCCAACCCAAAAATCAGAATAAAGATGAAAAGACACTTGATGCACAGGCTAATGATGTAATAAAAAAGAACCTGTATTTAAAACTGAACATCAGCAAAAGTGATGCTTACCAGGGGGACCAGATAATTGCAACATATACCTTGTATGTACATCCCGAATTGCAACTGCTTCAACTGAATCCCTCAAAGGAACCCAGCTTCAATGGCTTCTGGACTCAAAATATTGATATAGGAAAAGTGCAATTCAGAACAGAAACTGTTAACGGTGTACCATTCAAAGTTGCAGTAATAAAGAAAGTTGTTTTAATTCCTCAACAAACAGGAAAGCTCGTTGCTGACCCTTATGTGTTTGAATGTGCCGTCAGGCTTGCCGTGCAAGGGCAGCGACAGAGAAGAAGCTTTTTTGACGATTTCTTTAATAATAATTCATACAAGGATTTTAAATATGATGCTACTTCAGGTAGTGCAAATATAAATGTCAAGGCTTTGCCCGGCAGTACTCCTGTGGATTTTAAAGGCGGTGTAGGTAATTTATCTTTCAGGGCATGGCTCGATAAAACCGAGACTAAAACCAACGAACCGGTTACTTTGAAGGTGCAGGTTTCAGGTTCAGGAAACTTAAAATTAATTGAACCATTCGGATTGAATCTGCCTCCTGATATCGAGACTTTCGACCCTAAAGTAAATGATAATATAAATGTTACTCCATCGGGAATTTCAGGAAACAGGGTATTTGAATATATACTTATTCCGCGTCATTCGGGAGAATTTAAAATTGACCCGATTAAATTTACATATTTTAATCCTTCAAGTAAACAATATGTAAATCTTTCTTCAGGTCCATTCACCTTAAAAGTCGAGCAAGGCACCGGCTCAGAATCTTCCCAAATTATTTCCGGTGTAAACAAAGAAGATGTAAAATTTATAGGAAAAGACATTCGCTACCTTAAAAGCTCAACTGCTAATTTGAGCAGGAACGGGCATAGGTTCTTTGCTTCAGGTTCTTTCTGGCTTATGTCGGCACTACCTTTAATGTTTTTTATTTTCTTCTTTATATACCAAAAAAGAAAAGAGAAAATGCAGGGAGACAGGGCTTTGCTCAAGTTAAAGAGGGCAACGAAAGTTGCAAGAAAACGTCTCGCTGAAGCTAATAAGTTTTTGAAGCAATCAAAGCAGGATAAATTTTATGAGGAGCTTTCGAAAGCCTTGTGGGGATATTTGAGCGATAAACTGGGAATAGATTTTGCAGATTTGACAAAGGATAGTGCATCAAACACTTTAGCAGGTATGAATGTCCCCGAAGATAAAATTACAAAATATATGGAGACTATTGATTATTGCGAATTTGCAAGATTTGCACCGGCAGAACAAACTTTTGAAATGCAGAAAGTGTATGAAGATGCTGTGTCAATTATTTCGGATTTGGAGGGTAACCTGAGATGAGAAAGGACATAATTGAACTTTTAATTATCGCTTTATTATTTCTCTCCCAAACAACATTTGCAAATGAAGCGGCTGACAATTTTCAGAAGGCAAATGATTTTTTTAAAAAAGGAAATTATACGCATGCAGTAGAACTGTACAGGAGCATACTGAATAATGGCTATGAATCGGGCGATGTATATTATAATATGGGAAATTGCTATTACAGGATGAACAAAATACCCGAAGCGATACTTTATTATGAACGTGCTAAGCGTCTTGCTCCAGATGACGAAGATATAAATTTCAACCTTAATATTGCAAACCTGAGAATAGTTGATAAAATTGAACCTATTCCTCAATTTTTTCTTTTCCAATGGTTTGAAAATTTCCGTTCGACATATACTTCCGGCACTTGGGCTACACTGACAGTTCTGGGCTTATGGCTCGGATTTATCTGCCTCGCAGGATTTATTTTATTCTGGAATCCCGGAATCAGAAAATTATTTTTTACAATTGCAATTGCCTCTTTTATTTTCTCTACATTGTTTTATGTTTTTGCAACCCAAACAAGTACAATCGAGGAGACAAGGAACGAAGCCGTGATATTCAAACCCAGCGTCTATGTAAAAAGCTCACCCGATGAGAGCGGAAAAGATTTATTTATACTTCATGAAGGCACAAAAGTCAAAGTATTGGACGAAGCCGGCGACTGGCGAAAAATCAAATTAGCTAACGGCAGCCTCGGCTGGACATTAGAGCAGAATATAGAGGTGATATAAATAAAATATATTATATTTGAAAAAAATTATAAAAAACAATTAGGTTATTAAAATGTATTCTAAAACATTATTAAATGAGATAAAAAGTCTTCCCGTAGAAGAAAGGTTATATTTAATAGAGCAGACATTGAAATCTATTCGTAGGACTAAGTCTGAAAAACAAGATATATTAAAAGCCTCACGTTCGCTAAAATCTGAATATTTAAGCAATAAAGAATTAACTGCATTTACTCCTTTGGATTCCGAGGGCTTTTATGAAGCGAGGTGAAAGACAGCCTCGGCTGGACATTGGTACAGAATATAGAGGTGATATAATTATTTCTTGTTAACATTTCTGCTATAAACAAGCAGTCCCAATGATGATATTATACCAATAACAAGAAATGGAATCCATATTTTAAATGGCTGATAAGTATTCCATAAAAGCTGAGTGGCAGAGGTTGAATCCAGTCTGGTAGCTTTTTGCAGAATGTTCATTGAATTTGTTAGCGAAATATTTTGCAGGTTATTGTAATGTTCATTTAAGTATAAAAGTGCAAGATTGGCTTTCTCTGCAAAATGCTTATATAAATAACCTCCAAGCAAAGAGCCGCCGCCGAGACCTAAAGCCAATGGGATATTCAGATAGCTCATATACAAAGATTTTTCATTTTCGGGTGCAAGCTTTCCCATGTAGTCCGCAAACCTTGGATTAGTCGTCATCTCACCGAATGTATAAATGATAATTCCACCAAACATTAAGTACCCCGATGATGAAAGTCCGCATAGGAACAAGCCTATTGAGGCAAATATAATTCCTAAAGAAAGCACTTTCAGGGATGCTTTTTTTGAAAAAGCCCAGGCTACGAATACTACACCTATTATTATTAAGCCTGCATTCAAATTGTAGAACCATTCATAAGAAAGCATAGTTCCCCTGCTTGTTGCTGATAGCATAAATGTAGGCAGGTGCAGAGTTTTTGCAAGTTGCGATGAATCAGTCCAATCGTAAATAAAATTCGGCAGAGTCTCATAAAACTGCATATATATTATCGTAAAGCCTGTCATCAAAACAACGAAAATCAGCAACTGAGGTTTCAGTAGATTTTGTATGGTCTTTCTTAAAATCAGAATAGGTACCTCTATTCTCCCCTCTATTCCCACTTTGAAGGGGGTTCGGGGGATGTAAGAGGGGATTAAGGGGGGTGTTTCTACCGACTTCAATTGCGATTTGGAATTTTTTTCTTTCAATAAAAATATGAGAATGAAATTGATTATAATGATAATCGCACTACCTATAAATACTGCTCCCCAAGATATTTCTTTTAAA
>JBEKWK010000393.1:0-3746 GCA_049513175.1 FCB group bacterium | reverse complement strand
GGAGCAGATATTTCACCTGAATTTTTATATGGAAAATTAACCTAAAACAATATATAAATAAAAATTATAAATTGTTTATGATTGCAAGAATATTAACACCTATATTATTTATAACAGTATTATTGCTTCAATATGAAAGAACCCATGCCGGTTGCAATGATACTACCGAATACAAGCTTGGGACAATTAAAGAATTAAGCGATACCTGCGGAAACGGTCAACTTCTTCCCAATACATACTGCAAATTACTCGAAGTTCAATGCCCCGCATTAAAGCCGATGCAGGTTGAATTGCGAATAACACCTCCGGATGCAGGAGTTGCTGAAAGAGGAACTGTAGTATTCAGTTCGGGTGGTAATGGTGTAGGTTTTTATGGCTCTGCCGTTGGACCTTTGACTTTATTCAAAGAATTGACTGCAATGGGATTCAGAATCATTGACAGGTCATGGTTAGGCACACAGGGATGGACTAGTTCCGAAGGCGGTATGAGACGTGAATCCTGCCGCTATGCGACCTTGCTGTTATGGATTTATAATAATATATACAAAAAAGGCGCATTTGTTATTTCGGGAAATTCGGGAGGCTCGGCAGAAATAGGTTATGCACTGACTTCTTGGGGTATGGATAATATAGTAAATCTTGCCGTACCGACATCGGGACCAGCCGTAGCCCGACTGGATTATGCCTGTCCGGGTACACCCACTGATGAATGGAAATCCATTTCCGATACGATTATTCCTGCAGGAGCAATGACCTGCACACCCGGAATCAGCCTCTCCCCGACAGACGGGGTTTGCAGGCAGTGCGGAGGCACTCCTACGGTTCAGGATTGGATATATGACGGGGTAGTTCATCCGGGTGGGTTAATGAATTATCCAAAAACAAAGGTTCACTTCATTTTTGGGGCGGATGACTGCGACGGACCGCCGGTTCCCATCGGGCTTACCTGGGCAAAATATATAACAAGTGAGTGCGAAATAGAATTTGCCGCAAATACCCCTCACCTGATTCCCGGCACTCCCGAAGGACGCGAAGCAATTCGCAAAGCAATTGACCTTGGCACTCAAAGCAAATCGGCAGTCGAATCCGGGAAAGAAAGCAATTCAGGACTGAAAACCTTCCGTTTAGAGCAGAATAGACCTAATCCATTCATGAATTATACGGTTATAAACTTTTATTTGCCTAAAGAAGCATTTGTTATATTGAAAGTAATTGATGAACTCGGAAGGGAGACCGCAACTATTCTGAATTGCAAAATGACTGCAGGAAGCCATTCTGTTACTTTTAATAGTAATGAACTTCATCCGGGAATCTATTTCTATTGTTTGCGTGCAGGAAGCCTCCAGGATACCAAGATAATGTTTCTCATAAATGATAAATAGAGCAGTAATGTGCTTTTATCCAAAAATTTTATAGGTTTAATTAAATGTTTAGAGCCAATATCTTTAATAAATTTTTCACAAATTTGGAAAATTTACAAAGAAATAATAAATTGCATTCGGATTAATTTCAGATTTATTTATTCTATTCTTAACTTTAAGATTAATTTTTTTTAATAAATTTATAAATCAAAAAAGGTGAGGTTTGATGCTCTCCCAGGAGAATGAACTTGACAATACGAAAAGTAACCGCAGGGACTTCCTCAAAATACTTTTAGGGGGAAGTTTAGCGGCATGGTTAATATCTATAATCTACCCGATTTACCATTATCTTGAGCCTCCTAAAGTTGAAGAAGTAAAGGTTTCCAATGTCAAGGTCGGCAAAATAAGTGACATGGAAAAAGACAGCGGTAAAATTATTAAATTCGGAAATAAGCCTGTGCTTGTCATAAGGTCATCAACCGGAGAATATAAGGCTTTTGCGGCGAATTGCACCCACCTCGACTGCATCGTTCAGTACAGGAAAGATTTAGGTCAGATATATTGTGCCTGCCATAACGGAAGATATGATTTAAACGGCAAAAATGTCAGTGGTCCTCCTCCCGCACCATTGGAAAAATACAATGTTGCAATTAAAGGCGAAGAAGTTATAGTATTCAGAGAGGCAAGTTAATGGGCACGAATAAAAATATTAAAAATAAGGTTTTTGACTGGATAGATGACAGATACCATATCACTGACCTTATAAATTATATGAAAAAGAAATCCGTGCCGAAATTCCGCCAGACTATCTGGTATTATTTCGGCGGGATTACGCTTCTGTTTTTCATTGTGCAGGTAATCACCGGGATTTTACTTCTTATGTATTATAAAGGTACGGAGGATTTAGCTTTTGAAAGCGTACAGTTTATAAATACAAAAGTGTTTTTCGGCTGGCTGATTCGTTCTATTCATAGCTGGTCTGCGAATTTATTCATTTTTTCCGCATTCGTTCACATGTTTTCGGTCTTTTTCCTTAAATCATTCAAAAAACCAAGAGAGCTCACGTGGTTTACCGGTATAGGGTTGCTCCTGCTCGGATTTGCTTTCGGTTTCAGCGGCTATTTACTCCCGTGGAATGAATTAGCATTCTTCGCCACAAAAGTCGGCACCGATATGGTTGGTCAGGTACCGTTTGTAGGAGAATATTTTATGAGGATATTAAGGGGCGGAGAGGATGTAACCGGGGCGACTTTATCGAGATTCTTCGGATTCCATGTCGCAGTTTTTCCTGCAATTTTTACAACACTGCTGGCAGCCCATTTGATTTTTATACAAAGGCAGGGAATTGACCCGCCTGAGGAATGGGAGCATAAACCCGAAAGCGAAAAGGCATATATGCCCTTTTTCCCTAATTTCTTATTAAGAGATTTACTTGTTTGGCTGATTGTTATCAATATACTCGCTATCCTTGCCGTATTCTTCCCCTGGGAATTAGGACATAAGGCAAATGCTTTTGCATCCGCACCCAAAGGAATAAGACCTGAATGGTACTTTTTATTTATGTTTCAATCTTTAAAATTTATACCCGGTAAAGTATGGTTTTTAGACGGGGAATTTGTCGGTATTATGCTTTTTTCCCTTGCAGGTTTATTATGGATTATTACTCCTTTTTGGTACAATAAGGCAAAGGGAAGTATAAGGAATAAGCTTTTGATATATATTGGAATATTTGTGATTTTATTTATAATTGTCTTCACTATTCTTGGCTTAATATTAGAGTAAAAGGAATAAAGTAGAATGCGAAAGAAAATTTTTGCTATTACAATCTTAACAATCTTAATATCAGGACTATGCATTATTCTTGCAAAACCTAAAAGTATTAAGGCAAGTGAAGATCAATGCTATAACTGCCATACATCTCTCGATGGGAAGAATCTTGCCCCGGCAAAAGCTTACACACAGGATATACATTTTTCTAAAGGTATTACCTGTGCCGATTGCCATGGTGGTAATTCCAAAACCGAGGATATGGATTCCGCTATGAGTAAAGCGAATGGATTTATCGGTGTGCCGAAATCGCAGGAAAGATTCAAAACCTGTGCCAAATGCCATGCCGATGAAAAGGTTATGAAAAGATATGGTTCAGACCTCCCGACTGACCAGTTTGAAAAGCTGCAATCGTCTGTTCATTCGAAATCCTCTTCCGACAGTAAGGGTTATATAGCCGATTGTATAACCTGCCACAGCGTCCATGATATAGCTTCGGTTAAAAGCCCTGCGTCAAAAGTGTATCCGACTAAAATCCCGGCTCTTTGCGGTAGCTGCCACAGCAACGCAAATTTCATGAAACAGTATAATCCCAAAATGCCTGTTGACCAGGTTGCC
>JBEKWK010000392.1:0-3750 GCA_049513175.1 FCB group bacterium | reverse complement strand
GGAAGAAATTTAATGGAATTACCTGTACAGGTAGGTATTATAATGGGAAGCGATTCCGATTTGCCGACAATGAACCAGGCAGCAGAAGTATGTAAGGAATTCGGAGTAAAGTATGAGATGCATGTCATTTCAGCACACAGAAACCCTCTCGATGCAATGGAATATAGCAGTAAGGCACAAAAGCGAGGTATAAAAGTTATAATTGCAGGTGCCGGCGGAGCAGCACATTTGCCCGGTGTTCTTGCCGGAAATACTGTTTTGCCCGTTATAGGTGTGCCAATTCAATCAAAAGCATTTAATGGACTTGATTCATTATTATCTATCGTCCAGATGCCACCGGGAGTTCCGGTAGCAACAGTCGGAATTGGAGCAGGAAAAAATGCAGGATTGCTCGCAATGCAAATCCTTGCAAACACAAGTGAAGATATTTTAAATAAATATATTAATTATAAAAAGAAAATAGCGGAGGAATCAAAAGCAAAAAATAATAGCCCGGAATTTACACCATTAAAATAAAGTCAAGAATAAATCTTTACTTCATCATACATTTACCAAATACAGGTTCAACCCAGGTAGTACCTATTACATTCATCCGATAAAAATATATACCCGGTGAAACAAGATTACCGGTGAAATCCTGACCGTTCCAATATAAATCATTTGTACCGAGAGTGACATTTCTTGTCAAGGAGATAATCTTTTGCCCTCTCAAATCATAAATATCAATATAAGCGATAGCATTGAGTTCAGGAGATTTGTAATTAAATGAAAAATATGTTCCTGTTTCAAATGGATTGGGATTATTTATTAGATTTTCAACATAGCCTCCCTGAGATACATATACAGTATCACTTGTTGTATCCTTGTTGCCGGATGCATCTATTGCAATTATCGTAATTAAATTTTGACCAAACTCCAAGGGTTGCGATTTAAACGCTAATGTTGCTTTTTTCGGTTTTACCTCGCCAAAATTTTGGAAAGTACATGTAGGAGTAGTCGCACCGTAGAATACTCCATTAATGAAAACACTAATTGAATTCTCGTTAACCGGGAGCAAAGAATTATCAGTCATTACCACTAAAATATCAGGTGTTTGTTCTACATATTCACCATTTATTACAAGGACACTGTCAATATAAAGGTAGGTAACAGGTTTTGTTGTATCTTCATATATGTGTAAGAATAATTGGTCAGAGTTGTTAAAAGAATATATTTCATTGGGATATGCAGTAGGATTTACAGTTAAATCTATATTATTAGTTAAACTTAAATTCTTTGTATTTAAAGCCTGTCGAAAAGTAATTGTACCATCAGGGTTGAGAGGTGGCACAATAAATGTAGCATTAGTATCTAAAGTAGAGTTTGAATAAACTCCCATATTAAGTATGGTTGAATCTGAAGCAATTCTTGGTGAAATATTCCTGACAACAAACTGCATATTAGATATTTCATCACGCATCACACTATCATTTAGTATCTTTGTCTGGCTTTGGCTTATAGTAAATTCCGGAGTCGCAACAAATTGAACGGTAACTGAGGAAATGTAAGGACTGACCGAATCATTTTTCCTTTCCAAATACATATTCAATTTTATATATGGATAATCATACGGCGATATTTGGGCAAGTGAAAATGAAGAAGAATTAACTGATTGTAAAAGTAATTTCTCTTGTGAACCAACACGAGGCAATCCGATTACACTTATAGTACCACTTGAAAGCGAGGCGGGGAAATAGCCCTGAACTATAACATTTTCCCATGATTTTGCCGGACCTATAACAGGAGTTGTCAAATTTCCTGTTCTGCTTTGAATAGGAAGGTTACTTGTGTCTTGTAACAACCCGCCGTTTGTATCTAATGCCTCATGAATTGTACCGGGTTTAGCCCCACGTTTTCCTACCATTAAAAATGTTGTGTGAAATTGATGAATTGAATCAACCAATCCCGAGCCAAATGAATGTAAAACAGCTTTGAGAGTATCATAAGAACCATCACAATCTTTCCGTACATCGAAAAAATAACGGAAAGATTCGCCACAAGATGATAAAAATACATAATCATCATCATGAACAGTATCTCTCATAAATCTATTAAATTGTACACCGCTTGAATCAGGACCTTCATCCCATGTATCATAAAATCTTTTATAAACAATTTTTCCACTATCTGAAGAAAATACAACTAAATTCATACCGACCGGAGCCTGGGATGGGTCTGTGGAATCAATATATACTTTATTGTTGATACTAATATAAACTTCCCTTGGATATTGAGTAAACCCGGTAGCACCAATTACTTTATAAGAGATAAATTTATCAATTATATGAATTCCAACGGTATCATTTAAAGTATCTATAACCAAATTCTGCATCAAATCTTCATTAAAATTATTTGCCCCCGATTGAATCCAGTAGGTCTTATTGGATTCCCTATAAGATTTTGCAAAAAAAGGCAATTGAAGTAATGTACTTGTTTGGAGATTTGATTGTCGTACTGTCCTTGCAGTAAACCAATAAGGAGTATCGTCTGTTAGCTTCCCAAATGGACTCCATTCGATATATGATTCATCTATATTAATTGTGGATGTGTCGGATTCACTTGTAATTAACGGTACTGTTGAAGTATCTTTTGTATCCCTGATTTCAAAATAATATTTGAAATTATCTTTGCCGGCTAACGGATTAATAACTCTAAAAATAGGTCCTCTCGGTCTCATATCCCAGAAAGCAAGCGGTTCAAGTGGTGATAATCCCTGGGAAAATACTTCTAAAGCTTTATTATAAGTAGTGTAATTCCTATTTGCAAGTATAATTTTAAAATCCGGGTCAATTTCGAGGCTTATAGTATGGATTCCGGGCATATCTTTTACTGGAAATTTAACTTCAAAAGGAGCATCCTTACATATTCCTGGGATATACAAAATAGTATCATTTTCTCTGCCATTATATATTCTTTTTAAAAAGACTTCGACAGTATCATACTCACAGATACCTGCATTATGAATTAATCCACTGATTATTACTATCGAGTCAGCGTCAGTGATTAACGTTTCATTAGAATTGCTTTGAATTTTTATATCCTGAGGAATGAAATATAAATCAGGTTTAGTGCCAATTCTTAATTCAGTTAACGGGTCGCCTAAATATGAGAATTGCATCATTGTAAAAATTTCAAAACCAAAAGGATACATGTTACTCTTTCCATAAACAAATATGTCACCAAATCTTCTTAAATTTAAATTTGTATCTGATATACTTAATAACATATTACCAAGTAAAATCTCATCTGAGGTGACATCTCCGGTTGCAGTAGAACCACCTGCACTGATAAAACCTTTATCCGGTGCAAGAACATATGCTTTGTTCAGAGCTATTTCTCTCGGTTCTGCAAAAGCTCCCGAGTTACAGGAGAGAGTGGTTAAGATACCATATTTGCCGAAATTATTCAGTCTATCTACCTCCCAACCATCCATATCAAAAACTGTAGGAGAACCATGCCCGAGAAAATTAACCCAGCCGGCACCGCTGTTTATTTTTGACTTGATTTCGGCTGACTCGGTCTGAGCTCCAGTAATAGGGTCAACTTTTATTACACTTGATGTTTCGGCACATAATGGAGGAGGCATAACCAAACTATCAAATGCAAATCTCGCATAGGCAAAAGCATTCATTTCTATTAGACCGATACCCCCGGACATAAATAGAAAATTTTTCATCCAAGGAAGGGTTGGTGTCGAATCATATTCTTTTA
>JBEKWK010000391.1:0-3752 GCA_049513175.1 FCB group bacterium | reverse complement strand
CATGTACGGCTCTATACTCATAGGTAGAAATTGTTTGTTACGTGATTGAAGAAAAATTTCGCCGTTTACATTTCGGTAAATCTTAACCGATAATGCTTCACCAATTGAAACAATCACAATTTTACCATCTTCAGGTTGTTTGACTCTGTCAACAATTAAAATGTCATCATCGTTAATACCCACATCCTTTAAATCCGTACCCCTGACACGAGCAAAAAAAGTAGCGGCTGGATGCTCCACAAGAAACTCGTTCAAATCAATTACCTTATCAATTTCATTTTCAACAGGAACTGGTTTACCTGCTGAAACAGACATTTGATAAAGTGGAATTTGCTGAGTTGTAATCGCCTCGAACGTAAAAATTTCGACTATTTCCATGACAAGCTCCTTATTAATTAATATTCGCTTATTAGAATAATCCTATAAATAAGCTTTACCAAAATGTATGTTATTCTACATTTTGAATACTTTTATATTATTTTCAAAATTATTTTTATAGAAATATCTGTCCCCCAACAGATTTGTATTATAAAAATAAGATATTTATAAGTTCTTTCCTAATAAAAAATGAATTTTTATTTTGAATTTATTTAATTTTGATATTCGGATATTTAAAGAATGGTTACTATTGCGGCTTAAATTTTAATTGAAGAATGATAAAATCATATGAAAGAAGTAATAATTTATACTGATGGTGCTTGCTTGGGAAACCCCGGTCCTGGTGGATACGGTGTGGTATTAAAATATGGTGAACATAGAAAGGAATTATCCGAAGGTTTCCGTATGACTACTAATAACAGGATGGAAATTTTAGCTGCTATAGTTGCTTTAAAGGCAATCAAATCCAATGAAAAGGTAAAAATTATTTTACATAGTGATTCTCAATTATTAATAAAAGCTGTCAATGAAGGATGGCTAAGTAAATGGCAGAAAAAAAACTGGAAAACAAAAGGAAATGAAAATAGATTGAATTATGATTTATGGATTAAATTACATGAAGAACTACCAAAGCATTTGGTAGAATTCAGATGGGTGAAAGGACATGTTGGAATACCTGAAAATGAGAGATGTGATGTGCTATCAAAAGAAGCAGCCTCGAAATCTAATTTGAAGATTGACAAAGAATACGAGAAAATGAAAATGGAAAAAAGCATTAACGAAATATTGGTTAAATAATATTATGAATAGAAGAGAAGCAATAAGAAACTTTTTAGCATTTTCAATTGCGGGCATTGTCTATAAATCTTTCCCCGGAAATCTGAATTCAATGTTTGCACAGACAAATTTGCCACAAATATATTCACCGGAAACAATAAATAAATTTAATGAAATTATAAAAAAAGCAAATGATGAGGGCTGGCAAAAACTTCCAATAGGCTTTTGCATGGCAAAAGTTGCAATGGAATTTATTGATACTCCTTATGTTGGAAATACATTGGAAGGGAGTGGTCCTGAGGTTTGCAGAATCAATTTCAGTGGTATGGATTGTGTTACCTTTTTTGAAGCAGCACTGTATTTGGCAAGAATTATTAAAAAGGGAAAAACTAATTTCAGTGATTTAATAAATGAAGTCACATATACACGCTATAGAAACGGATTAATTGAAGATTACACTTCCCGTCTCCATTACACTGCGGATTGGCTCTTCGACAATATTAAAAAAGGTGTGGTAAAAGATATTACAAAAGAAATTGGTGGTGTAAAATTTTCTCTGCATGTTTCATTTATGTCTCACAATCCCGGCTATTACCAGGCATTAAAGGAGCATCCGGAATTTGTTACTAAAATAGAAAATATTGAAAAGGAAATAAATAACCGGAAATATTTTTATATACCCAAAAAGAAATTACAATCTGAAGAAAAGCATCTTCAAACCGGAGATATAATTGCTATTGCTACTGACAAACAAGGCTTGGACTATTCACATACAGGGTTAATTCTTCTGGGTAAAGATAATATACCTCATTTCGTTCATGCTTCTTTGAAACAGAAGAAAGTCGTTTTTGATAGTTCGATTTATAGTTATATTAAATCTATAAAATCTGATATTGGTATTACAGTTTTAAGACCTGTATTTGAGGAATAAAATAGTTTATATTATGAAAATTCAAAATATATATAGATGATTAATTCAATTTGGGAAACACCCTTTATAGTAGTTGATGTCGAAACTACCGGCTCCAGTGCGGAAAAGAACAGGATAATCGAGATTGGCTGTGTTTCTGTAATCGGAGGTGAGATAATATCGGAATATGAATCTTTGGTCAACTCCAAACAATTCATTCCATATTTTATTCAGCAGATGACTGGGATAACGAATGAAATACTTTTTACTGCACCTCCACCTCAAAATGTTTTCGCCGAAGTATCCAAAATTTTTGAAATACCAAATGCTGTGTTTGTAGGACACAATGCGGCTTTTGATTATGGCTTCGTTCACGAAGAACTTATCAGAAACGGTTATCATGGTTTACAAAATCAAAAATTATGTACTCTAAAACTTGCACGCAGAATCATTCCATCATTAAAGAGAAAGAATGTAGGCTCGCTTTCCGAATATCTCGGAATCCAGGTCAGGAACCGCCACAGGGCATTAGGAGATGCTTATGCTACGGCACAAATTTTAATTGACTTGTTGGAAAAAACTCAGAGCGAACATAATGTTAACAGCATAGAAGAATTGCTTTCTTTTCAGAATAAGCCGATAAGGCATTTCCGTCCATCAACAAAATCGCATGAAAGAGTAAAAGAAAAATTAGAACAATTGCCCGATGAGCCGGGTGTATATTATTTCCTGAACCGGTTTAAAAATATAATTTATATCGGCAAAGCAAAATCTTTGAAAAGCCGCGTGAAGTCTTATTTCCAAAATGATTCGCTGACATCGAGAAAAATTTCCGAAATGGTAAAAAGAATTTATGACGTGGTTTGGGAATGTACCGGAACTGAACTTGCCGCTTTGCTTTTGGAATCGAAAGAGCTAAAACAAAAGAAACCACCATATAATACTGCCGATAAAATATTCAGGAATTTTTATTTTATTAAATTGACAACAAATGAAAATTTCCCCCGAATAGAAATTTGCTATAGTATCGAGCAGGATAAAGCTGAATACTTCGGACCATTCGGCAGTTCCAGGTTGACAAGCGATTTAACAACGATTATTGAAAAAGAGTTCAAACTGAGAAAGTGCATCAATCCTATCCATCCAGCAGTGAACAATCGCCCTTGTTTTTATTATCATATTAAAAGATGTCATGCACCGTGTTTCAGAATTGAAGCAATCAAACCTTATCAACTTGAAACTGATAAAGTGAAGAATTTTCTTAGCGGAAAATCAGACGGAGTGATTAGTCATCTAGAAAAAAGGATGTATGATTTTTCTGATGAACTTAAATTTGAAGAAGCCCTGGTATTGAAAAATCAAATTTCCCAACTAAAGAAATTGTTATTGCGAAAGCAGCAGGTTCCGGCATCTGTGAATGAAAATAACATGGTATTACTTTTCCCGGTATCTTCCCGTGAAAAAACAATCGAATTGCTCATGATAAGGTATGGAAAACTTTTTTATCAACAAATAATTGGCAGAAAAGCACCATTGGAAGATGTTTTCAATGAATTGCATAATACGTTTTATAATTCTAATTCGCAAAATCATTTCAATTTTACAATAGAAGACATTGATGAAATGAAAATTATCTCTTCATGGATTTACAGGCGAAACGGTGACGGAAAAATTATTTATATTACTG
>JBEKWK010000390.1:0-3763 GCA_049513175.1 FCB group bacterium | reverse complement strand
TGATTTTTTTAGGTACGATTCATATTCTACAATGTCCATTTTTAAACATTCTTGCTTAGGTTCTATTTTAACTTCTCTTAAAGCTTTATTAAAATGTTTTTTATCATTTTTTAGAAATAACATATTCTCTATCCTCTCTCCACAATCCTTATTTCTTCATCTGTCAGCCCGTAGAGTTCATAGACCATTGAATCTATTTTTTTTTCGGTTTCATCTATTTTTAATTTAAGTTCTTGTGCCAGAGCTTTCTGTTTTGTAAATAATGACTGCCATGATAATTGTTCTTCCAAAGGTATATTTATTTTAGCTTTTGTCAGTTCTGATAGAAATTCGTTATAACTTAAATTATCCCAATTTTGTAATTTTGTTGAAGTATGATTAATAGTAAATTTAGCTTGATTAAACGTAACGAACTCATCAATTATTACTGAATATTCTATTTTGAGATTCAGTAATTTATCAACTATTACTGAAAATTTCTTTTGTTCTTCTGAACTAATCATTACAAAAGGTAGTTCATTAACATAATCAATCTTAACTTGGGCAAATACTCTTCCTGCTTCAGGATTAATTTTTTGATATAGCCAATTAAGAAGTTTTGAATTTAGAATAGCAAGAGTATATTTTAAATCCAAATTTTTAACTTTAGGATAAAGGATAAAAAGCGTGTCAATAGTATAATACTGATCAGGGTCAAAAGTTAAAATCAATTTGTCAGATGTTTGTCTCATTAAGAGTTTTTCAGGTTTTAAGAAAATTTCCTCATTTCTTGCTCTTAAAAGTTCTTCCTTATTGTAATTAATATATTTTCCGCTATATCTCAAATCATAACGGTTTATATCTTTCCCTTGTAACACCTTCTTAGAATTATTGAAAATTGGTAAATCTGAAATATGTTTTTCATTAGCACCAGTACAAATTCCAATTTTAATTTGAATTATATCTTTTAATTTATAAATTTTACTATTATCTATTGAATTAATAAGTTTGACAAAAATACTGTTGATATGCAGATTGAAAGAATATTTTGGAGTACTGTAGTAAAAGGATTGTTTAATATTTTCACCAATGGAATTTCCTAAAATTGTATTTTTTTCTCCTAATAATATTTGATTATCAACTTGGTTTGGATTGCTAAAAATTATAATAATGGATGGTACAGTAGCATCAATAAAAACTCCATCTCCTAATTCAATAATTTTGGAAATACTAAATTTATCCAGTAAATATTTTCTTAAATTAGAATAATAATCAATTAAGCATAATGAATCAGGTATTATTAAACCGGAATAACTGTTCGTTTTTAATAACCTTGTTATTCTTTCAATAAATAATGCAAAAGTATTAAGTCTTCCATAAGAAGTAGGATAATTATTTTGTAAATAGTGAAATTCTTTATCCTGAAAAGAGCTTAAAACAACATAGGGTGGATTACCGATAACTACATCGAAACCACCATTCTGCATAATCTCTTGAAACTCTTTGCTCCAATTAAATGCTTTATCACCTGCAACATCATAGTCGTCAATAAGAGAATTACCACTCTTGATGTTCATGTCTAATGCGGTTAGTTCTGAATGTTTATTTGCTGTCTTAATCCATAAAGATAGTTTTGTAATTTCAACTGATTCATTATTCAAATCTACTCCGAATAAATTATTCGATAAAATATGTTTATCAAGTCCGAACAATTCAGTTTGTCCGACGGATAACTCGGAAATTTTATCATTTACTTTTTGTCCTTCTGCATAAAGAAAGTTAAAAGCCTGATTAAGAAATGCACCGGAACCACAAGCAGGGTCAAGAACCTTGATGCTCATTAATTTTTCTTTATAAGCAAGCCAGTAATCGAGATGCTTTTGCAGTTTTTCATTTAATTGATATTTACCTTTAACTTTTTTTATTGCCTGAAAATCTTCTTTGCTAATATCAGGTAACTCATAGAAACCAAGTTCTTTCTTCCTATCATCTAACCAGCCACCGATAGCATTTTCTACAATATATTTAGTGATGTATTCTGGAGTGTAGTAGATACCTTCCTTTTTTCGTTTACTTGTCTTTTTATCAAATTCCTTACCTTCAATACCAGCCTTTATTTCTTCTATATCAGAAATAGATTGCTCGAAAATATGACCAAGAATATTTACATCAACATCTGATTCAAAGTCATATTCAGTAAGTTTAGCAATATCTTTAAGAATGTCATCTTTAATAACAAGCTCATCAAGTTCTTTGTCAGTCGCAAACAATCCACCATTGAATTTATTTATATTATGAGGTGGTGAACCTACATTAATAACATAGAACAGCCCTTTTAATTCGTTCCATATTTTAGTTTCCGAGATTGAATAAGACTTTTTCCCGGCTTCGATTATACCTTTTAAAGCCTTTTCAGGTAACAATTTGTTATCTTCACAAAAACTAATAAATAGCAACCTATCTAATACCTTTTGTGTTTTCTCTAATAAGAGTAGTTCAGGTTTACCTATATTATGTTCTTTTAAATGCTCATATAGTTTAACTCGAATTTGCTTGAAAGTTAAATAAAATTCTTTTGAAATGTTTCTTTCTTCTATAACATTACTTGCATAAAGAGAATCAATAAGACTTTCACCGGATTGATTTATTAAATTATTAAAAGAAAGCAAGTAGTAAAATCTTCTGAATTGTTCCCAGTTGCCGAGTTCAGTTATTATAAAAACTTCATATTCAGTAGATGATGAATTATGATAAAGTCGAATTTCTTCATAATTGGAAACAATAATCCATTTGCACTGACTACCTGTTTTATGTTGATAGCTGAAAGCCTGTTCTATTGGTGTTCTTGTGTCGTTGTGTCGGTGTTGTTTTTCGTCAAGATTGGTGTTTGAGTTTTTCAGTTCTATAACTACACGAACATCTTCATTATCTTTAGTAAAGAAGCCGAGAGAGCCGTCAGCAGACTTTGAATCTATTGTAGTGGTTTGCTCTTGATTTAAATTCCAAGTCTCTATATTTTTTATTCTATCTTTATATCCAAGTAATTTAGAAAAAATATCATCAAGAAACTTGCCTTGTAATGCTGTTTCTTTAGTGGAATAAATATTTCCACTTTGAATATATTTTATCCAATCATTGATTATCTCTTGCTTTTCCTGCAATTCCGGAATTGAAGATTGAACCACTCTTGCCAGAAGATAATTCAGATTTTTTCGATTAAATATGTTTTTCTTTAAATTTAACATTAAGTTATCTTATAATCTGATATATAAATAAACAAATACGGACTTTCTAAATTACAAAAAATAATCAATCAATCATGGCAGTAATAAACAAAAACGGGAAATTTTTTGAAGGAACTAATTTGTCTAAAAGTGAGTTTCAGGATTTCAAAGATATTTATGAAAAAGCATTACATTTATCATATTTATTGACCTTCTATATAATGAACAAATTCGGCTCATTGTTAGAGTTGCAAGACCTAACCTTGATAGATAGTATGCTCCCAACAGAAGCTAATTACAAAACTTGGGATTATGATAAGTTTAAAAAGGACATTGAAGAACTTAAATACCATTTTGAAGCACGTGGTGAATTATTCAAAAAGTTCAATGCTGTTAAAGCAGACCCAGACGAAGTTATTAGACAATCAAAACATGAATTGTTTCCGTTCTATCAGGAATTTAAAAAAGATATTACATATTAATAACCGTGTAGAAGGAAATTATTTAAGAAAGTTATAACTCATTATAACGTTAAATACGAACCGAAAAAAAAACTTTTT
>JBEKWK010000389.1:0-3764 GCA_049513175.1 FCB group bacterium | reverse complement strand
CCTGATAAAGCAAGAATTTTAAGAAATTGTCAGGCTGAATACGAAACTGCATTAACAAATGTTGAATCAAAATTTAAACAAGCAAAATTAATTTTAGATAAAATTTCAGATGAACTTATTAAAAAGAAAACTAAACCATTTGATGAATTAGAAACTTTAGAATATTCATTTAATGAAAAACTCTTTCGTAGGTCAATCACATTAGTGAATTATATTATTCGTAATCATAATAGAAAGCTATCCACTATCGAAAATGAAAAAAACGAAATCAAAAATAAAATTATATATTTCCATACAGCAAAATTTATTTCTGATAATAAATATTTTGTTCGTAAGAGATTAAATAGAATTTATGAACATATTATTCAAAATCTAACTCAAAAAATTCAAACTAATTCTTTAGGAATAGATTCATATAATAAAAAAATCAAAGCTGAAGCTATTGGTGCTGATAAAATCAATGATTATCTATTTCATTTCTTTAATGATGATAAATTAAAATTGGAGGTATTGGATAATGGGAAATATCAATTATATCGGAAAGAAAAAATTGCAAAGAATTTAAGTACGGGTGAAAAAAATATTATTGCTTTCATATATTTCTTTGCACGATTAGAAGAAACAGGATTTGATTTAACCCAATCAATTATTTTTATTGATGACCCTGTTTCAAGTTTAGATTGCAATCACATATTCGGGATTTATGGGTTTTTAACCGAAAAACTTTTTAACTGCGGGCAATTGTTCATAACTACACATAATTTCGATTTTTTTAATTTATTGAAAGATTTTAAAAAATATGATTTAAGAAATCTTGGAAATCTATATCTACTAAAGCAGACGGAACAAAAATATTTAATAACTCCTTTACCAATAGTTTTAGAAAAATTTAAGAGCGAATACAATTATCTTTTCAGTATCATTTATGATTTTAAAAAATCAAGCGTTAAAAATACCTTTGACCTTCTATTTATTCTACCTAATATAATAAGGAGATTTTTAGAAGCATTTCTAATTATTAAATACCCAAATGGGAAAAAATTTAATAATAAATACAATAATTTTTTTAAAGACAATGCAGATGTTGAAAAAAAGGGTCTTC
Source organism: FCB group bacterium (assembly GCA_049513175.1). Taxonomy (GTDB): domain Bacteria; phylum Bacteroidota; class Ignavibacteria; order Kapaibacteriales; family UBA2268; genus JBEKWK01. Next base: position 2,662 of record JBEKWK010000389.1, on the reverse strand, counting down.
TTAAAATTATGGATGAATATTCACATGAAGAAAACCAGGAACATGCTCGATATTTTCCTGATGTTCAAGAAATCGAAAAAGCAATTAAAGTTGTATTAAATACAATTGAACAAAAAGACCCAGAGCATTATAAAGCATTAGAAGAAAGTTTGAATAATTAAAATATGTGATTATATGTATCCTAATAATCCAGATGGCAGTGTAGCAAATTTTATTGTCTTTCCTTTAGATAATGGATGGGAGCTATACTTGCATGAGGACATGGATAAATATGGCAAAGCGATTGAACGTTGTCTTGCTGTTACCGAAACAATTTCTCAAATGCTCGAATATTTGGAGAATAAAATTGATGGGCTTCGTGGCAACGATATTCTTATCAATTTATTCGGGAATGATTCTGATAAATTTAAGACATACCTTTGGATTGTGCCGCAGGCGGACGGCAGGTATGCTCTTTTCGAGGAGGATATGCCTAATGATAGAGTTTGTATTGATGAGGATTTTGATATTGACGCATTAGTTCAGAGGAACCGGGACAAAGATATAATTATGAGTTTTTGAAAATAAAATTAATCATTAATAGGATTAAACCAATATGACAAGTTCAGAACTAAGACATGAAATAATTAAGCAAGCTAATAATTATACCCTTAGAAAAGGTTTTCAAGAACCTAATCATTATTTCCATAGTCCTGGCGGTGTAGTTATTTTCAAAAAATATGACCAAGACAAAAAACACGGAAATTTTCTTGATGCCTCTTTTGACGTTATAATGAATACTTCATGGAAGGCAAAATTTGAAAAACTCCATACTCATTTTCACGATGGAACAAAAGAACTCGATTCCTGCAATAGTTCAGATGCTTTATTGATGAATATTTTCTGTCATCCCCGGATTTCTGAATGGAAAGGAATAAGGGAAATGTTTGGCGGTGATAATTTAAAAAAAATAAAATTTGGCTGTATGCCAAAGATTTCAAAAAATATTAACAAATTTGATAACACCGAGATTGATATGTGTTCAACTACTTTTTTTGTAGAAGCAAAGCTAACTGAACCTGATTTTACAAGTAAAAAGAAATCAGTAGTTGAATCATACATAGATTTCGAGACTGTCTTCGATAGGGAAAAACTTAATCCTAGTGATAGTGTATATCACAATTACCAACTAATAAGAAATATCTTAACTTTGAAAAAATATAATGACAAGGATTTCTATTTAATTTGCGACCAGAGACGGTCAGACATGATTAGTAGCTTTAATGTTACTTTAGCTTGTGTTAAAGAAGATAGACTAAAAGCAAGATGTCATCTTGTATTTTGGCAGGAAATTACTGAAAGGTCAGGTAAAGATTTAAAAGAGTTTTTACAAGAAAAATATGGATTTTAAAATAACTAACCCATACCTGCAAAGCAAAGATGGCGGTGTGGACTTCAGGGCTGTAAAATGAAAAGTCGTTCAGCAGATGCTACTATCAAAGGGTATTATTATCAATTCGATAATACTATTATCAAATTGTTTGAACTTATCAATGATGATGATGATGTTAAAGTCGAAGGGATTGAAGATATTGATATTAATACTATCAATGGAATTGAAACAGTACAGTGTAAATATCTTTCCACAAAGAAATGTACTGATTCAATTATTAGAGAACCTATAATACTAATGATTGAACATTTTCTAAAAAATAAGATAAACCCTATAAAATATACTCTTTATGCTCATTTCGAGGAAGAAATTCCAAATGAAAGGAAGATTTTTAATTTATCAGAATTGAAAAAAATCTTTACTTATTCAAAAAAAGAAAATGGTAATATGGTCGAAAAGAAGTATTTTGAAGATAATAATATATCGGACAATGACCTAAATGATTTTATAAATAATTTTAAGTTAATCTACGGATATGAATTTAATCAGCAACATCAACAAATATTAGATAAGATTGAATCAGTCTTCCTTTGTAGTAGGTTTGAAGCTGAACATTATTTCTATAACAATGCACTTAGAATAATTTTAGATTTGGCTATTAAGAAGGTAGAAAAGAATAGGGTTGTAAAAAAAAGAGAATTTTTTGATGCTTTAAATTGCGGGAAAAAACTTTTTAATGCTTGGTTTATAAAATTTAAAAAACACGATGAATATCTTAATCAAGTTAAGCAAAATCTAAAGGATGTAAAAGCACTAATTTCAAGTAAAACAAAAATTATAGTAATTGGTAGAAATATCCTAATTGCTGAGAACAGTGATTTACCAGTAGTCTCATTTATCCATAATTTAATAAACAAATATTATAAAATTGGTTTTGTAAAATATGATATTTTACCTTTTACATTAATTTTAGATTTAGAAGAAACTCAAATAATTGATTTAAAGAAACAACTTATTAAAAATGGGACTAAATTTAATGATGGTTATGAGCATATTTATTTTAATAATAATATTTTTTTAGAGAAACCAATAATAAACAAGAAAAAAAATTCAATTAGAATCAGTAAAACATCTTATGAATTAAGGATTATTTCAAAATATACTTTAGATAAAAACCCAGAAATAATCGAAAAGCACCATGTCTTGTTCTATTTCTCAAATGAAGATTATAATTATCATCAAATAACCGATAAAAAAAATCAAGTCATTGACATTAAATATTGCAAAAAT
>JBEKWK010000388.1:0-3767 GCA_049513175.1 FCB group bacterium | reverse complement strand
CGAGCAATAACAAGGGCTGGCGCGTAAATGCACATGAAATCGAAGAAGGAGTAATCTATAAAGATTCAAATGTAACTGTTGAAGCATTCGAGGTGGAGCATGGAACGATGTCCAATTGTTTTGGGTACAGGTTTACCACACCGGATAAAGTGATAGTATTATCCGGAGACACCCGTCCTTGTGAAAACCTCGTCAAATACGCTGAGGGAGCAGATATATTAATACACGAAGTTTATTCAAAAGCCGGATTTGAAAAAAGAAGCGATGCATGGAAAAAGTACCATTCCCGTCATCATACCAGCGCTGTTGAATTAGGAGAGATTGCATCGAAAGCAAAGCCTAAGCTGTTAATATTGTATCATATACTATATTGGGGCAGTACAGACCAAGAATTGCTCGATGAAATAAAAACCAAATATAACGGTGAAGTCAAAGTAGGTAAGGATTTAGGAATATATTAATATAAAATTAAGAATTAAAAATTAAGAATCTTTTTCAGTTAGTAATTAGGAGTGTGGAGTTAGGAGTTAATAAAAATAAAATTAAAAATTAATAATATGAATACAAATTGAAGATTATAGCTTTGAAAATCAGAGAAATTCTCTTGTCTAATGAAACTCTTGTAATATTAATTATACAGAGAGTACATGAAAATGAAACTTAAACCTATTAACAAAAAGATAATCATTATATTTTTGATACTAGCTTTTCTTCCGTTTGAGCACGGCTGCTTTGAAGTATCGTTTGGCTTTCCTGCTGTTGCAATCGTATCGTGGAACTTTTTTGATTTTTCAAAATATATACCATTAGGTTTTTTAATCAATATTTTGTTTGCAATATCAGCAGTTTTAATAGCGAATCATTTTTACAAAAAGGAGTATTTTAGCAACCCGTACTTTAAATATGCAATGTTAGGATTGTTATTTTATAATCTATTTTATGGTGTATATTTTATTTTATATTTTAATGCACATAATTTTATTAAATCTATTTATGAAAATATATATTTTATTTTATATCCTGTTATATTATTTTACAAAGGTACATTTTTTCAGTTTACCATAAAGCCGATTTTCCCTGTCGAAAATGATTTTCAATATAGAATTTTTTATGTTATATCATGCGTATTCTATTCTCTTATAGGATTAATAATAGCGGTAATTAAAGAGAAATTAAAAAAATTGAAAAAGCATACAAACAGTTAATAGAAACACCTTTACGAGATACTGAATATAAGAATCCAAAAAAGCTATAAATAATTTTTAATTTTTAAATTATTGAACTGTATCTTTTTATAAATTTGTACGTATTTAAAAATATTATTTGGAAATTTATATTTTATTTATTAATTTAGACAATTATATAATTATACAAATAACAAAATATGATATGAATAACTTATTCAGGGCTTTGGACGACGCTACACGCAGGCAGATACTCGAAATGCTTGGCAAAAAGGATATGACGGCAGGCGAAATTGCAGATGCTTTCGACATATCAAAACCGAGCATATCATACCATCTCGACCTGCTCAGGCAAGGAGAGCTTGTCCTATCTATTAAGAAAGGGCAGTTTGTTTATTACTCATTGAATACTACCGTACTAGATGACGCAGTCAAGTGGATTTATTCATTTGTGAACCATAAGAAAAAGGTAAAAAAATGAGTAAGCCGTTCTCGCTATGGAAGCAATTTTTAATCGTAATAATAATAATAGTTATAATTGTTATTATATCTTTAAGCTTCCACGGGATAAACTTCAAAACACCTGACTTAGGCAGCTTTAATATTGAGAATCTGCTTAAAGCTGCAGTCAAATTCATTATAAATATTATAAAAGAAAATATAAGAAAAATCTTTTAATTCGATAAGGAAAATAAAATATGGAAAAGAATAACTTTTTTAAAAGAGAATGGCTCAGCCTTTTGATACTTATTATTCCTTTTATTATAATTGCAATATACTGGAATAATTTTCCGGCAAGAGTACCGACACATTGGAATATATCAAATCAGATAGATTCTTACTCTCCGAAAGAAATCGGGCTTTTCCTGATTCCGGGTATGAATGTACTTATGTATATTCTTTTCCTCGCAATACCAAGACTGGACCCGCGCCGGGAGAACTTCAAGCTCTTCGGCACAACTTACAAAATACTGCGGATTTCCATTTCGGCACTTATGCTTTTATTATTCGTTGTAATAGTGCTAATCTCGCTTGGAATGAAACTCAACGTCGGTCAGATAGTGATTTATGGTACGATTTTATTATTCCTAATAATAGGAAATTTCATGGGCAATATAAGGAGGAACTACTTTGCGGGAGTCCGCACTCCATGGACATTGCACAGCGAAGAAGTCTGGCGTCTGACGCACCGGATATCCGGAAAAGTCTGGGTTGCGACATCTGTCCTGATGCTCATAATCAGCTTAATAATTGATTTCAAAATCTTAGCTTATGTTTATTTCGTTTATATTGCAGTAATTATGCTAGTACCCATATTATACTCATATTTTATTTTCAAAAAGCTGGAAAAGGAAGGAAAAATCGAGGAGAAATAGATATGAGCCGTTCTGTAAGAAAGACGAAGATTACCGGGATTACTACTTGCGAAAGCGAGAAAATATATAAGCAAAAAGCAAATCGCCAGTACAGGCATAAGGTAAAACAAAGCATTAATAAAGGAAAAGAAGTCCTACCCGAAATAAAAGAAGTTTCGGATGTATGGTCTTTCGGAAAAGATGGGAAGAGGTATTACTCGGGTTTAGATAAAAAGGATATGAGAAAATAAAGCATCTAACCTTATCTAAAAAAATTCCTATTTAAATTTATCCTCAATTACTTTAATTTTTAATTTTAATAATTTCAATAGTTCAGCATTATCTATGGATTTTAAAGTTTCATTTATAATTGATTTGACTTGTTTTCTAAGTGGGTTAATATCTTTTTTACAAATATTCCAAATAATTTCTTCTTGCAACCCCTGATAATGATGGATGATTAAATCTCTCAATTTAGCCATTTCTTTCCATTTAACTTCTGGAAACTTAACAAAGATTTCTTTAGGAATATTTTTTGTAGCTTCTCCAATAATTTCTAATGTACGGCAAATAGCATAAAACAATTTAAAATCCTCTTGGAAATCTAGAAATGTACTACCTATTAAAAATTGTTTAATTAATAATGTTTGCTGATAAATATCAATCAGGAAGTCAATATAGAGTCTTTTTTGTTTCATATATAAACTACTTCTTTAAGAATATAATAGCCGATAGCGGTTTTTAAACTATTTTTTAATGCTACATCAGTTTTTACTCCAAAAAGTGTTGTTAAGTGATCCGTCAAATCAACAATATCAAATAAAGAGAGACCTTTGCTATGGTCATAATCAATCAAAATATCCACATCGCTTTTTTTCTTTTGCTCACCTCTCACATAAGAGCCGAACAAACCGATTTCGGTAATAAAATACTTTTCGGAGAGGTATTTCTTTTCTTTCCTGATTTTTTCTATTATTTCATCCTTTGTCGGCAACTGCACTTCTTTTTTCATTAAAATCTCAAATCTTTACAATCACAAAAATTAATATATTGACGGAAATGAATAATTCCTCTTGTTACATTAAAAAAAAATTTAATCAAAATACTGACAACTGATAACTGATAACTAATAACTGACAACCGTTTCTACCTTTTCCTACCTATCGCTAACAGCTCTTCTCCAATTCCGAATGCCGTTACAATATCGTCTAAAATGTTATGAATGCCC
>JBEKWK010000387.1:0-3769 GCA_049513175.1 FCB group bacterium | reverse complement strand
AGACAGCAGCCTGACAAGTGAATAAGAATTATTAACAGAAATATTTTAATTGAATATTTGACCGGATTATCCATTTTATTTCCCATATTTTACACAAATTCTTTTAATGATACACTCAAAGCTGAAATAAATTCATCAACCTCCGCATTAGTAATAATCAAAGGTGGCACAATTCTTAGAACCTTACCTGATGCGGCATTAGTGATTACTCTTTTCTCGATAAGTTTAGCTACCAGCTTTGCAGCATCGAAATTTAACAATATACCTTGCATTAAACCTAATCCCCGCACTTCTAATACAAGTGCAGGAAATTCATTCTTAATAATTTCAAGCTTCTTTTTTAAATAATTGCCAACATTGATAACGTTTGTTTGAATTCCGTTTTGCAATTCTTCAAGCACAACTAATCCGGCGGTACATGCAAGTGCATTCCCACCATAGGTCGTTCCATGCATACCCGGCTCCCAGACATTTGCAAGAGTTTCTTTTGCCAATATTGCTCCGAGAGGTACTCCGCCGCCGATTCCTTTTCCCATTGTAATAATATCCGGACTTACATTGAAATGTTCGAAGCCGAAAAATTTTCCCGTTCTGCCTGTCCCTGCCTGGACTTCATCTGCAATCACAAGAAAATTATATTTTTCTTTTAATTTAAAAATTGTGTGGACAAAATCATCATTCGCAGTAGTAACTCCGCCTTCGCCCTGAACGAACTCAAGAATCAACGCGGAAGTTTCAGTATTCAATCTATTTATTAATTCTTCGGAATCATTGTATGGAAGAACATGCATATTAGGAAGAAACGGTCCCATTTTATCTTTGAATAAAGGTTTGTCCATAAGAGATAAAGCTCCGTAGGTTCTGCCGTGAAAGCCTCCAGAAAAAGCATACATTTCAGTTTTGTTATTCAGATTACCCCAGCGACGGGCTAATTTGATGGCACCTTCGACGGCTTCTGTTCCCGAGTTAGAGAAAAATACTCTTGAATAACCTGAAATTTCTTTTAATTTTTCAGCAAGTTTAATCTGCGGTTCTTGGTAATAATAATTTGACAAGTGCATGAACTTTTTTGATTGCTCGCAAATTGCTTCAATGATTTTGGGATGAGAATGTCCCAAAGCATTCACTGCAATTCCACCAAGAAAATCAAGATAGGAATTTCCTTCCGCATCGTAAATGCGGCATCCTTCGGCTCTTTCAACAATTATAGGATGGCGTTTATATGTTTGAAATATTACTTCCTTTTCCCTCTCGATTAATGTTCTCTCCATAATATCCTCATCATTTCATCAAAATATATAAATAAACAAAACTTCAAATTTATATATGACAAAAATAAATGAATATGCGAATATCCCGAAATAAAAATTAAATTTTCAAAAAGGATTATATGCTATTTTGTTATTAGCTTGAATTCAACTCTCCTGTTTAAAGCCATTGCCTCTTCAGTATTTTCGAGTGTTACCGGATGGGATTTACCATAACCTTTTGCAGACATTCTGTCTAATTTGATTCCTTTCCTAACTAAATAATCCACCACAGCCTTTGCTCTTCTCTCGGATAATTCCATGTTGTAATCTACTGAGCCGATTTGGTCTGTGTGCCCCGATATTTCGACTTTTACGAAATTGGAATTTTTTAACAAGCTGTAGAGCCTATCTAATTCCGGGAACGAGGTAGATTTGAGGTCATATTTATCGTAATCAAAAAATACATTATTTATTCTGACGCTTGTATCAGAGAGGTTTTTCAGGGCTATGATTTTCATATCCTCTTTTTTCCCGTAAAAGAAATCTGTTTTTGTAAGGTCTACATTTTGAGTAATCGGAAAATATCCTTCTTGCAAAGCATAGAAACCGTAATGCTTGCCAAGAGGTAGTACAATGAAATAAGAGCCGTCTTTCGGATTGCTTTTCAACTTCCCGACCTGCTTGCCGGTTTCCAAATCCTCCCATACAATTTCCGCCGACATAGGTTTCCCTTTATCATCCGTTACTTTCCCTGCAACGGTTATTACTTTTTCAGGACGTAAAGCATCAGGCATTTTGATAGCGTATAAATCAGATTTACCATAGCATACATCCCTATTACTTGCGGCAAAGTAGGCTATATATCCGTCGGTAGATACTATCGCACCCCAATCATCTTCGACTGTATTGATTTCCTTTCCTAAATTGATTGGTTCGCTCCATTCCGTCCAGGAATCTTCTTTCAGTTTAGTGCATTTGAATATATCCAGCCTCCCGATTCCTGCATGACCTTCGGAACTAAAATAAATTGACTTGCCGTCAGGATGAAGAAACGGCTTCCTTTCAGCATAAGGTGTATTGACATTAGGACCGAGATTAATTGGCTTGCTCCATCCTGAATCAGTCTTTACGCAAACATATATATCCGTGTTCCCGTTCTTTCCGCCGTGAAAGAACTGGTGCACTCTGTGCATTTCACCGATTCCCCCCGGTCTGTCGGACACAAAAACAATTGCTTTGCCGTCGGCAGTGAATTTCGCATCGCAGTCGAACCATTGTGAATTAATCGGGAAAGGTAATTGTTTTGGCTGCCCCCATCCATTCTTTGTTTTTTCACTTACGAATAAATCTCCACCTCCGTAACTGCCTTCATAGTTTCCGAATATCGTTAACTGGTTTCCGTCAACCGAAATGCCTTGTGGAGCTTCATTCTTTTTTGTGTTTATTGGTGATGGAAGTTTTACTGCCTTCTGCCAGATTCCATTTGCATAGTTTGACATATAAATATCTTCCTTGGTGTTTTTACCATCCCTGTTATATGCGGTAAAATATAAATTTAATTCATCTGCAGAAGGAATGGGAGTATATTCAGGGGCTTTTGTATTGACGCCTGTTCCCAAATTTATTGCCGTTAGATGTTCCTCAGGTGCTTCAAGTATGGCGATTATTTTATCAAAACGCTTTCCCATATCAGGGAAATCAGGTTTGAATGCTTTATAAACATCAATTGCTTTCTGCCATTCTTTTTTCTTTATGTAAGGTTCAGCTATTCTTTGTACGGCAATGAAGGCATCTTCACTCGGTGCATTTTCATTTATAAAATCAAAATATTTTCCTACATTATCATCAGTGCAGCCTTTCATGAGAAATTCCTGGGAAAGCAGGATGGGTGCATCAATCATCAAGGATACAAATAAAAAGACAATTACAATATTTTTAATAAAATGTCTATACATATTTGTCATTAAATATGTTCTGTTATTTGTTTTTTTTAAGGAATTAAATTACAATATTTTGGTATGCTCTCAAAAATTTTATTGTATATAATAAGGCGGTATTATATAGAGTCAGGGGAATGCGATGACCCCGAGTTTTGCTTCATGGCTTGCTCCGGTTACCGAAGGCAGGTTGGAAGTCATCCCTCCAAGTGTTCTGTAAGCAAGGTAGGCAAAGCAAATTGCTTCTTTTGCATCAGTTGGTATGACGAAATTATCACTCATTAAAATTTTGGTTCCGCCCAGTTCTTTCTTCAGTTGTTCTAATAAAAATATGTTTTCCGTGCCGCCTCCGGATGCTATGATAATTGATTTCGGTTCAGCATAAAGCCTGATATTTTCTGCAATACTCCAGGATGTAAAGTCAGTCAGAGTTCTAAGAATATTTTCAGGATATTTATTGTATTTAGATAAATAAGGTGCGATTAATTCGTGGTTGAATAATTCTCTGCCGGTGGATTTAGGCGGCTGTTTTGTCATAAAAGGAATTCTGGATAAAAAGTTGAAAAACTCCGATATTCTTTT
>JBEKWK010000386.1:0-3780 GCA_049513175.1 FCB group bacterium | reverse complement strand
CTGTGCTATTCCTATTATTCGAGGCAAGCATTTTTCCAGACCTACTGAATCAATTATTGAGGAAATCACAAAATTAACGGCACAAGGTGTAAAGGAATTTAATTTAATTGCACAGGACTCTACTTATTACGGTTATGACTTATACGGTAAAAGGAGAATAAGTGAACTTATTGAACAAATAGCAAATGTTCCCGGCGTTGATTGGTTGAGGCTTCTTTATACTTACCCTACAAATTTTCCTTTAGAATTATTAAACACTATAGCTAACCATCCGAATATTTGTAAATATATTGATATACCTCTTCAACATATTTCCGATAAAATTTTGAATTCAATGAATCGGGGTACATCAAGAAATTATATCATTGAACTTATTTCTAAAATAAAAGAAACTGAACCCAATATAGCTATCCGAAGTACTTTCATAGTAGGGTATCCTGGTGAAACTGAAAAGGATTTTGAAGAACTATATGAATTTATAATATCTGCAAAGCTGGACAGGGTGGGTGTTTTTACTTATTCGCATGAAGAAGGTACTTCAGCTTTCGAATTAGCTGATAATATCCCTGATGAAGAAAAAGAAAAGAGAAGAGATATTATAATGCTTGCACAAAATAAAATTTCTCTTGAAAAAAATAAAGATAAAATCGGAAAAACCTATAAAGTAATTGTTGAAGAAGAAATTGATAAAATGACTTATCTCGGCAGGACTGAATATGATGCTCCTGATGTTGACAATTCTGTCACTATTTTATCAACAAAAAAATTACAATTAGGAAATTTTGAAATGGTAACAATAATAGATGCTCAAGAATATGACCTAATTGGAAAAATTTAATTTATTTGTTTTTCTAAAACCTCGATTGCTTTTTCAAGAACTTCATCTTTTCCTTCAATTATGCCTTTAATGGTCTGGTGAACTTCAATAGTTGGTGTGATAACTTTTTTATTAATCATATCTCCGTCCGGAGCAATTCCAATAACTCCTGACATTGCAAAATGATAATCATTGGAAATATTAAATCCTATTACATCTGTAAGCATTCCCGCAGTTGAAGTGCCAACAATTTCACCCAAAGCATAGTGTTTTACAACAGCCAGAATAATCTCTGAAACGGCTGTTGTACGTTCATCTGATAAAAATGCAATCTTAGATTTTAAATATGGATTCTTTGGTGAAATTACATTTGGGTAAGTTTTATATGATACCATTTTATGGTCAGGTTTTGTAAAAACGGGTAAACGCATTTCAACGGATTTCATATATCCGCTTGCCCACATTCCCAGGAAGAAATCAGAAACACCGGTCAATCCTCTTAAATCGAAAATTACACCCTTAGAATTTTCAAATTTTTTAATTATTTTCTTTAAATTCTGATTGCCCAATCTAGTCAAATCAACATAGAATATACCCGGCTTTACTTCGTAAACAACCGGTGGCTTCGGTTCATATAAATCGGTTATCAGAAAATCTCTTTTAAAATCTTTATTATATATTGTACCATCAGAAGATTGAATTTTTAAATTAACATTCGAAAGATTTTCACCGGTTTTTAACATGACCGCAGCTTTTAATTTTTTTAATTCCTTAGAAACTCCGGTAATAGATTTTACCTTCTCATCTATTAACCTATTTACTGGTTTACCATCTATATCTAAAACTACATCACCTTTTTTTATATTAGTTGTACTGTCTGCTACATAAGTAATCACTAATTTATCCTCAATATATTTCCAGCCAAAAGGCAGGATATATTTACCGGGTAATTCATTTTGCCATACACTCGCCTGATCATCATTAACATCAATTAGAAAATATTTGATTGTTTCGATAAATTCTTCATTATTTTTATTTGTTGCTGCTTTATTTAAATATTTTGATAATAGTTCATCCCAATTCAAATCAGGATTATCATATAATCCGAAATGCTTATAGATATTCCATAATGTAGATATAATTGCAATTCTTGATGTCCTGTCATTCCCATTAAATATAAATGTAAGACTATCATTTAAATTTTCTTTTTTAATGTTATCTGAAATGTGAGGAAGGGTTTGCAGTGTATCTGCAAAGCTGGTTAGCGGCATACAAAATTTAATTTTGTCGTTCAAATCGGATGTATATGATTCCCCAACTTCAGGGAAGGAAATTCTTGAAATTTCTTCCGAAAATAATCGCAATGATTTCTCCCCGGAAAATTTTTCAATATTTGTTACCTCTGAGTTATAACCTGCATTTATAGCAGAGTTCGGAAGAGACCATGCTTTTACGATTTTACCTGTGTCGGATTCTTCAAATCCTGAATTTCTTAAATTATAATCTATTTCTTTATTATCCCGGTCAATTACTGTTAATTTCAAATCATCAAACCAGGCTTCACCGTCTCCAACAAGAATTAATCCTAAATAAATATTTTCAGCATTTTTAGGTACATTAGATTCAATTGTGTATTTCTCCCATGTATTTTTAATTATTGGGTTGTTATACATTATTTCATTGGAATAATTGGTTTTTTGGGGAAGGTCTATTTTAATACCTAATTGCGCCTGCCCGGCAGGTTTAATTACATCTGCCTTTACCATAGCACTAAATTTTATTTTTTTTCCTAAGAAAGGTGTAGCATCGAGTACCTGGAAGACATTTGCTTCACGCTCCCTTTGAGAATTGTACATATTAATCAATTCGTTTTTAACAAGTTGATAATTTGTTTGAACCTCTGGTCCAATATGACGTCTAACCATAGCAACATTCTTCATTGCTTCCGATGGAGCTGTTTTAAAACCACAATCCTCAATTGCATTGGATATTTTTGAAATTTTAATACCGGGGGCAATCGGTACGAATATTTTTTTTAATGATTCTATTAGTGTTTCAGAATCAGGTTTGTTTTCGATAGTTTTAATTCCATTGTAGATTAACTTATTCCAATTAATATTCTGCAATTCAGAACCGGGATAAAAATATCTTATATAACCGACAAGCTTAATAAATGCTTTAATGTTATCAAGACCAATTTCGTTAAGAGGACTTGCAGGTTCAGTAGAGGGAATATTTACATCAATTATTTCAAAACTTGCATCATCAATCCAAGCTCTCCCATTGCCGGATAATAACATTCCATAGTTTATTGTTTCGGCATCTTCATCAATTCTTCCGACAATTTCACAATATTTCCAATCTGTATTTACTACAGGCTCATTTTCTTTATAATCAGTTAACCCATCGCATTTATCGGCTTTTTGTACTCTTAACCATAAATGTGCAGAACCTTTATTGCTAATGATTTCCGCACAGACAGCCGCACGGAATCTTATTCGTTTACCTCGGTATGGTTTTGCATCAATTGACTGCATAACGGCACCGACTATGCTGTCATTAAATGGTTTTTCAAGACGGTTTAATTCTAAGCATTTTTTCCCGCTTTTTGGTTCATCTTTTGTAATAAAAGCTTTATATTCATTTTTTATTGAAAATCCTGGCTCTACCCAACCGATAGGGAGTTCACCGGGTTTCCCATCTTCAAAATTTAAATTATTCGGGTATAAATTATCCTGCGAAAGAGAAATATTTATATTGAACAATAACAAAAAAGGGATATATAATATATACTTCACAATAATACTCCAAATGACTTTAATTCAAATTTATTATTTAAGAAATGCTGATAGTTTTTATATTGACAAACTCTTTTATTCCATACATAGAAAGCTCTCTGCCATATCCTGACAGCTTAATACCTCCGAATGGTAATCTTGGGTCAGATTTAACATAATCATTCA
>JBEKWK010000385.1:0-3786 GCA_049513175.1 FCB group bacterium | reverse complement strand
CAGGAAAGCGTGAAGAATCAATCCCGGCTAATATAAATTCCTTTTCTGCCGCTTCGATAATCACTTTTGCAGGTAATGGAGTCTTTACTAAAAATTCTTTGAAAAACGGTTTTTTATTCAATAATGAAAATCCCGGTATCCGGCTGATTCTCTCGGCTAAGTAATGAGCCTTCTGGAAGCTCTGCTCTGCAACTTCCTTTATTCCCTGTTTGCCCATTGTCTCCATATATACTGTTGCGGCAAGCATGAACAAACCTTGATTCGTACAGATATTAGATGTAGCTTTTTCTCTTTTAATCTGCTGTTCCCTTGTCTGCAAAGTCAGAACAAAACCTCTTTTGCCATCCAAATCTTCTGTAACACCGGCTAATCTACCGGGAATTTTTCTCACAAATTCCTGCTTTGCTGCAAATATACCGAGATAAGGTCCACCATAACCTAAAGGTATGCCAAGCGACTGACCTTCTGCAATTACGACATCAGCATTATATTCTCCCGGTGCCTGTATCAAGCCCAAAGAAATTGGGTCAACTATTACGATGAATAAAGCACCTTTGCTGTGAGCTATTTTTTCGATTTCGCGAACATCCTCAAGGTTGCCATAAGCATTGGGATGCTGAACTATGACGGCAGAGATTTTATCATTCATCTCTTCCTTCATACTTTTCAAATCACAGGTGCCATCCTCGGCAACAAAAGATTTAAAAGTCAACTTCCTACCGGCACAAATAGTGTTCGCTACTCTCTTATAATTTGTATTAATAGTCCCCGCATAATAAAATTCTGTCTTTTTATTATGTGCATAGGACATCAGGCAGGCTTCTGCCAATGAACTTGCTCCGTCGTACATAGAGGCATTAGATACATCCATTCCGGTCAAAGCACAAATCATAGATTGAAATTCATACATTGCCTGCAAAGTACCCTGTGAAACTTCTGCCTGGTAGGGAGTATAGGCAGTTTTAAATTCTGGTCGCTCCAGTACAAAACTTACCATAGTCGGTATAAAATGGTCATAAGCACCGCTTCCCAAAAAGCAGGTATATTTGTAAGAATCCAGGTTCTTGTCAGATAGTGACTGAAGCAGTTTGACTGCTTCGTATTCGGATAATTTCGGCGGTAAATTCAGTTCTTTTTTTAATCGAATCGAGTCGGGAATATTTTTAATTAATTCTTCAAATGACGATACACCTATCGTTTTCAGCATTTCTAGTTGTTCTTCTTCAGTATTCGGAACGAAAGACATTCATTTCTCCTTAATCAGTTAAAAGTTTATAAAGTTCATAAAGTTTGTAAAGTATAAAGTTGAAAGTTAAAAGTCTGAATATTTGGACAAATGTCGCATCACTAATTTTAATTCTTTTCTCTATTTTCAATTTTACAAACTTTCCAGTCTCAAAATTATACTTATTTAATGATTTATCCAATTTCTTCTCTTTCATCGTAACATGAAATTCATTTCGTGCAAACCAAAAGAGCCTGAAGTCAGGAATTCCTTCCAGACTTCCCGGGAGTTGACTCAGGCATGAGCTTGAGAACAAAAATGAAATGATATAATAATCTTGCTTTTAGAATTAATATTCCTTAAGTTTGGGGTGGATTTTATGAAAATGAACTTTTCTTACTAATTAGAATTTGACTACGTTATTATATTTTCCAATTTTTATATTTAAATAAATTTTAAGTTTAATATTAAATATTCCAGAATATTTGATATGTTACTAAAATAAAATGTAATAAAAACCAATTATTGATTTAAAGAGGTTATCATGGCAGAAATGATTCCTGAAAGTATTAGTATTAATCAAAGTGCAACTCCGGGAGAAAAAAGGATTTTTAAATTATTTCAAGATGCACTATTACCAGATGAAGATTACATAGTATGGTATGAACCAAGGATCTTAGATAGATATACTGATTTCATAATCTGGTCTCAATATTTTGGTATGCTTGTGATTGAAGTAAAAGATTGGATTATTTCTCAGATTCATGAATATAATCCTTTAATTATGAAAGGAACATTTTATGACAATTTAATCAAAGAAGTTATCAATCCCTTGCAAAGTGCACGCAATGTTCATAATAAGTTAAAAAATATTCTGATTAAAATCCCTTCATTAGTAAACCAAGAAGGAGATTATAAAAATCATATTAAATTTCCTATCGGTTACTGTTCGATTTTTACAAATATATCTCAAAAACAAGCAGAAGAAAAGGGATTACTCAATAATCAAATTTTAGGATATCAACAAACTTTATTTTCGGATGATATAAAAATAGATATTGATAATAATGAAGAACGAAGACTTTTAATTTCAAAATTGAGACAAGCAGTTAGAGCAAATGTTAAATTTGATTTTGATCCATTATCTTATCAAGAATTAAAAATTTTAAGATATGAGATATTTCCAGAAATAAGAGTCAATATTGAAAAAATTAGAAGACTAAGAACGATTGAAGACGAAGAAAAATTAAAAACTTTAGACTTAGAACAAGAGAGAACAGCTAAAAGCCTTGGTGAAGGACACAGGATATTAAAAGGTGTTGCAGGTAGTGGGAAAACATTGGTTCTTGCATGTAGAGCTAAATATTTAAATCAGATTCACCCTGATTGGAAAATCTTAGTGTTATGCTACAATATATCGTTAAGGAAATATTTAGAGAAATTAATTGAAGTATCTGGTATTACCACAAATGCCAATAAAATTGAAGTTACACATTTTCATAGTCTTGTTAGTAAATTAACGAAAGTAGATCTCTCAATTAAACCAGAGGAAACAGAAGATAAATATGACTCAAGAGTAGGTGATATATTAAAAGGTAAAATTGCTGAAGGAATTATTAAAAATGGCATATATGATGCAATATTAATTGATGAAGGTCAGGATTTCGTAACTGAATGGATGCAAGGTATTTCGCAATTATTAAATAAAAATTCGGATAGTTTATTATTTTGTTATGATCCTTCTCAAAATGTTTTTGGTAAAAAGAAACCTAATTGGAAAACAGCAGGTTTTAAAGTACAAGGGAAAAAACCAATTGAATTAAAGAAAAGTTATCGAAATACTATCGAAATCCTTTCTGTTGCAAGATTATTTGCAAAGATACAAGCACAAGTTAATATCGTATCTGAGGATATATTAGATAATGTTTTATTCCCTGAAATAGCCACAGAAAGACATGGAGATTTTCCACTTTTAATAAAGGTTTCTACCAATCAGGATTTAATAGAACATATTCTCAACTCAATAGATTATTATATAAAAAATAATGAATGTAATTTTTCTGAAATTGGTATATTATATACTGCAGAAGATAAAAATTTTCAATTCGAATTTATTGAAAAATTTTCTTATAAATTTGAATCAAAATATTTATATACTATAATCCCCTATGATAGGACTAGTAAAATGAAACTTGATGTTTCTTCGAATCAAGTTAAATTAATGCCACTCGAATCAAGTAAAGGATTAGAATTCAGAGTTGTATTTTTATTAGGGATAGATAGCATGCCTAGAATTAAAAGAGATGAAATTAGTGAGAGAGCATTTACTTATGTAGGCATGACTCGGGCTCAAGATTACCTCTATATTTATTTTCATGATGAAAATATATTTATAAAAGAAATAGAAGAAGCTATAAATCATATAAAAAAAATTAATGAAGATATATTAAAATTACCAATTAAAATAACATGAATTGGACAATTATAATACCGATATTTGGTACCTTAGTTGGTACACTCTTAGGTACAATTTTAGGATTTTTTTTAAATATATTTGCAAA
>JBEKWK010000384.1:0-3787 GCA_049513175.1 FCB group bacterium | reverse complement strand
ATATTTAATTCATAAGTGATAATTGAGGTATTATCAGTTGGATTAGGCTTTACAGATAATTCTTTTATTATATCTCCCGGATTCTTAACTGATTTAGGTTTTTTATTATCATTTGAATCGGGAATTGAATTCCCGCTTTCTCTTGGTAAAATATGATGAGGGTTCATTCCACTGCAAATAGCATTTGCAATTTGCTGACAAAGTAAACTATCATTTTCATTATAAAATTTAGCTAATAAATGCAAAAGACCCGGATTCATAGGAGTACCTGTTATACAGACAGTATCAACGGAATTATTGGTTGTATCAAGAAAATTGAACATACCAGCATTCAAATTTTCATATATAAGTGTCGTATCAGTACTTGTAGTTTGGTAGAGTTTAATTTTTCTAATGCAAGAATAACCTGAATCATTACTAAGGAAAAATACCTGCCAACAACAAACTTGAGGACCAGGTAACTTAATGGTTGAGGTATCCGGAATAGCTTTTAAAATTATTCTTATGCTATCGCAGGAAGCGGTTTTTATACATGTTAAATCATAATCAATAGTTCTACCGCATTTAAACCATTGTCCATCTACTTTTTTACCTATTGTTAATTCGCAGGAATAATTGGAGCCGTGTGGCACACATATGGTACCGAATTTCTTAGTTGTAAAAGAATCAAGATTTCCGGTTACAAAGTAAATATGGTCGAGAGCATAAGTGGAATCAAAATAACCGAAATCACCAGGGCTAAAATTCGTTGAGCCAAAGAACCCACCCCATAAATTCAACATTACAGGTAAATTAGTATAAGAACAATTAGTACTATTATGTAGCATAATATCCCAGCAGCAATTATTGCAATTTTGTGGCTGTGGTGCAAAAGTAACCTGAAAATTTGAAGGATTATTTAAAGTATCGCAATTATAGCAGGGCGGATTATTTGTTTGATTTGTATCACCATCAGGGATAAATAGTGAACTGACATTTACCTTTAAAAATTTTCCTTCAGAAGGTAATAATTTGATTTTTAAAGACATATCTTCAGTTATGGTAGTATCAATTTTATGATAATATTTTGATGTTCGCCAAGGATATTGGACAGAATCAAGCCATTTGTTATAAGATCCCAATTCTTGAATATGCAATATATAACCACTAAAAGAATTAGGTGTATTGCCAACATTAAACGGCAAAGTAAGTAATCTACAGGCAAATTTTTGCCACCAATAGTTTTGAAATTTTAATGAATCCGTGTTTTTTATGCAGGAATCCTGAAATTCAGATGTCGAAAGAAAACGAACATAGGGAATTGTATGTGTAGTATCATAAATCAAGGGGTCACTCCTTCTATTTTGTATAGCGAGGAAAAAAAGATTCTTCATACATGTATCTGATGAATGGCGAAATAAAGAGATATCAAGGAAGGTTGAATCCCAGGATTCAGGTGGATTATTCCATGTACCATATCTTGGGTCAAAAATCCTACGTACATTAATACTATCATGTAAAGTATCCCGAGTAGTTCTTATAAAATTTGATAAAATAGGACTGCTGCCATATTTAGCAGTATCCTGATGTTGAAAAAGATGTAATCCTTTTCCATACCAGGCACAAAGTTTAAGATTCATCAGTGTATCATCATTTGCTCTAATCCATTGTTGGATACGGGCAATTTCACAACGTGTACTTCTATTCCCGATATATATTCTAGAATTATCAACTGATAAATTTCCATTAATATAATTCCAGAGCCCTAATTTTTTTGCAGTAGTATCCACATTTACATAAGGTTTTATATTCCAATTATCATTAATTGAGTTTATAAAATCAGAACCGACTTTATCATTATCAAAAAAAATATTTTGTGAAGAATCAATAGCGGGACCATAGCCGAAACCCATACAGTTTGCTGAAGGAATAGAACCTGCTAATTCTCTATCATGATAAAATCCCTTACATCCCATAATCAAACCATTCCAATATAACAACCGAGTTTCTTCGCCAGTTTTTGGTCTTAAAGTTCCAATTACAGCATATTTATTTGTAGAGGTATATCCCGGTGCTATATTAATTGCATTTACTATTGCTGAAAACCAAGTATTATAATACCACGGTTTATCTGAATATAAATACTGAAAATTTTTAGTATTAGAGAAATTAGTATATTTACTATTTAGATATTTTCCCCAGGTAAGCAATAAACTACCCTGATTCATATTTAAAGCTTCTTGATATAATGATAAATCTGTAGTAGTATCATGTGCAGCATTAAAATAATAAGAATCAAACTGACGATAAATAAAAGTTTCATAATGAGATATAAGTGTATCGCCAAATTGATAGGGTGGAGTTGCATTAAACGGATGACCTAACCATCCAAATTTCAAATCTAAATACAAGGGATTTCCATCACTTCCACTTCTAAAATATGGTGCCGAAATTATTCCTTCATAATCGCAAAAAGTTGTACCTAAATAACGGTTTGGCGATTTTGTGTAATATTCATAAAGATTTGTATATTGCGGTACGTCTCTCGTTATAGCCATTCCATTTGTTATTAGGTTGAAATATCTCAATTGTCCCCACCAGTAAAATTTTTCACTCTCGACATCCTGGCTGTAAAACCTGAAAATATTCCCATCTTGCCAGGTATGCGTTTTTGCTTTCATGGAATCAAGACAAGATTGTATGATTTCTTTTATTCCATCAGGCTGTTCATAATTTGCAGGATTATCAGGGTCAGTATATATTGTAATGAAACCTCTTAAATTCGGATTACTTGGGTCGTTAGATAAAGAATCTAATACACCTGTTAGCAATAACTTTGCATTTATGCTCTCGACCCTGATGTAATCTATCGCAATATCCAGCTTCCCAAAATATTTTACGATTATATCTAAATTGGATATTTTTGCTGTATCAAAACCAAATTGATAATTATTAATATTATGATTTGATGTATTAAATTCTGCAGAAATTGTTATATTAGAATAAGATTTTTGTGTTGGTAACATTCTATTTGTTATTTTTAAAGAATCAGATAATCCTAAATGATGAAGTTTTATTAAATAGCCTCTATCCTCATAAAAGTTCAAATGCTCAATTGAATCCATGCTTTCGTAAGGAATACTATCGAATTTTATATTTCCGGAAATATTAATACCATTAAAAGGCATTTTTATACTTAACACTGTAGAATCATCAACTATTGTATCCGTATCCGGATGTAGTCGGCGTAGATTAATTGTGAGATACCACTTTTTACCATAATAATGGTCTGATTGTCCTTCTCCATAAAATTGTGCAGAATCTTCAGTCTTAAAATGTGGCTGGGGCCAAATATTCTTTAATACAATACTATCACTACCATAATTTGGTAAATCATTTTTATAAAGTATAAGCCTTGAATAATTGGAATCTGATTGATTAAAAAGGATTGTACCTTTTCGATACAAAAAACCAAATACAGGATTGGAAGGGTCTCCCGGTCTTTGTACTATAGTACCTAAATTATTTGTATCCAGCTCAAGCGTCGGTTCATATTGCATAAATGGAGATGCCCAAATACCTACACCATAACCGGCTCTATCCCACCAGGTTGGCATATTAATCATTTGTTGGGGATAAATCCTACTTCCGGCATTCACTTGTGAATATCCATGACCACTCGCAGAGTTATTTAAAAGAGCATTATTCATAGGCAAAGTACCTGTCCATTGGAAACCGGTAAAAATGTGCGATTGCTGAAATGAATCGAGCACAAATATTCTTGGATTATTATTAAAACACCAGATAA
>JBEKWK010000383.1:0-3800 GCA_049513175.1 FCB group bacterium | reverse complement strand
TAAAATAGGGGAGTTGAAATCCAGAATTAAAAATTTATATCTCAAAACAAAAGAAAATTACAATGTTGACCCGGAAAATAAAGATATTATCAAAATTGAAGACTTCTCTATAGATGAAGCTAAACTAAAGGTTGGTATGTTAAAAGAAAAATTAAATACTCTTGGTCAGGTGAATTTCATGGCACTTGAGGAATATGACGAACAGAATGAGCGGTTGACTTTCCTCAATAAACAAGTGAAGGATTTGGAGGATTCTGAAAAGAATTTAAATGCAACAATTTCAGAAATTAATCAAACTGCTGAACTAAAGTTTTATGATACCTTGGTTAAGGTTAATTTACATTTCAAAGAACTATTCCAAACATTGTTCGGAAAGGAAGGCTACGCAGAATTAAATTTATCAGAGGGAGACCCACTTGAATCTAATATTGAAATAATAGCTAAGCCACCGGGGAAAAAGCCACATTCAATCGAAATGTTATCTGGTGGTGAAAAAACATTGACATCCATTGCATTATTATTTTCAATCTATCTTGTTAAACCAAGTCCATTTTGCATTCTTGATGAGGTTGATGCTCCTCTGGACGATACAAATATTGACAAGTTTATAAACCTTATCAGGCAATTCAGTAACAATACTCAATTTTTAATAGTTACACACAACAAAAAAACAATGGAAGCCTCAGACAGCCTGTATGGGATTACTATGCCTGAGGAAGGTATTTCAAAAGTAGTATCAGTAAAGCTCTCACCCGAATTAAACTAATTAATTTACTTAAATAATAAAATTAATTAAAAAAAAATAGAACGAAATATTTTTTTCTTATCAAATTTTATCTAAATTTGCCTTAGCAATTTCTAACAAATATTTGACCTTAAAGTTCAGGAGAAAAATTATGAAAATGCTTTCCATATTTCTATTGTCATTTTTTATTTTATTATCTTATAATAAGATGTATTCACGGCAGATTTCAGGTGACACAACAAAATCAAAAACCGTAGAACAAAAAAAAGTAAAACCTGAAGACAAGTTTAAGGAAGAGGTTCCTGAAAAGCTTAAATATTTTAAAGAAAAATATGAAGCTAATTTTGATGCACCCTTCGAAATAGTTTTTAAAGCAATAAAAAAATCAATTACAGACATTAACTGTATGATATCCAAACAATCATATTCGCAAAATGAAAACGGATTATATAAAGGAATTGTTCGTTCAGATGCATGCCTGTTTACTGAAGGCAGTGACAGTTCATTTACAGTTCTTGGTAAATACAGTATAAATATGCCCATTATTCGAGGCGGTGATTGGGTAAATGGAAGAATGATGTATAAATTTACAATCACTGAATTGGAAAACGGGAAAGTATATTTGCTGTTAAAAGGAGATTTGAGCGGGTATGAAAAATATGCTACTAATCTTGTTCATTTCTGGGATTCTAACGGTTATCTGGAAACCATGATGATGGATAGGGTAGCGAATAATGTTAAGGAATTATCGAAATGAGAAATAAATTTTTAATCAAAATTATTTTGTTTTTAAGCTATAAAAATCCCTTTAATTAAAGGGATTTTTATTTTAAAAATGATATTTAATAAAATAGGTTTTTCTTTTAAAGGAATTAATTATATATTTGCATTATAGCTATTTACGAATTATTAACTATTAAAGGTATTATTTGAGATTCATATATTTTGCTTACTTTACACCTGCTTCAAGAGACCAAAATGTCGAAAAAGCAAATCGCACCAGAGTAAACTCAGAAATTACAGCCCAAGAACTCAGAGTAGTTGATGAAGACGGAAAAATGATCGGATTACTTTCTAGAAATGAGGCACTAAGACTTGCCGAAGAAAGAGAAATGGACCTTGTCGAGATTGCTCCACAGGCTATTCCTCCGGTATGTAAAATTATAGATTTTGGGAAATTCTCATATGAACAACACAAAAGAGAAAAGCAACAACGCAAGCACCAGCAACTTCAACAGATGAAAGAGATTCGCTTCAAATGGAGAACTGATATCCATGATTTCAATTTCAAAACCCGTCATGCACGCGAATTTATATTGGCTGGCAATAAAGTCAAAGCTACTGTTATGTTCAGGGGCAGAGAGATTATCCATCAGGAAATCGGGATGGAACTCCTGGAAAGGTTTGTCACTGCACTTGATGATATTGCTAAAGTAGACCAGAAAATCAAATCCGAGGGTAAATTTTTGTCCATAGTCTTAACTTTAGATAAAACTAAGAAGAAAAAATAATTTTTTTTGTTATATTGCAAGTCTTTTAATGCCGGATTTTAAAATATTAAAATTCGTTTTATTTATTTATTGGGAATTTCGAAATGCCTAAAATGAAAACAAATTCTTCTGCGAAAAAGCGGTTTAAGCTGACTGCAAGCGGAAAATTCAAGAGAGAAAAAGCTTATAAAAGCCATATCCTCACCAAAAAATCACGTAAAACCAAGAGGGATTTACGACAGTCAACCACTGTGCATCCTACTGATGAATTACGTGTAAAAAGATTACTGGCTATGGGCTGATTAATTATAATTGATTATAAATAATAATTTGTGAATATATATTAAGTAATAATAAACCTAAGCGAAAGGGGCTAAAGCGAAGCTCTCCCTCAGCAAATAAATAATATCAACAAATAATAAGGAAAATTAAATGCCAAGAGCAACAAACAAAGCAGCATCGCACCGCAAACGAAGAAAGTTTCTTCAATATGCCAAAGGATATTGGGGAAGGAGAAAAAATGTTTGGACGGTTGCAAAAAATCATATAGAAAAAGGTTTTACTCATTCCTATCGCGACAGAAGGCTTAACAGACGCAATTTCCGCAGTTTGTGGATAATTCGTATTAATGCCGCCGCCAGAATGTTCGGGACAAATTATTCTAAATTAATGTTTGGTCTGAAATCAAACAATATTTCTATTAATCGGAAAGTTCTTGCTGACTTGGCTATGAACAAGCCTTCGATTTTTGAAAGTATAGTTAAAAAAGTAATTGCTTAATTTTATATTTACATTTGTTTTTTTTGACTGAATGTTAAAGAAAGATTACAGAGTAAAAACTAATTTAAAGAATATTTTGAATTAATGCTTAACGAAATAAATAATTTCAATAGAGAAATTGGTCAACTTTTAGCAAGTATAAAGTCAATTGATGAACTTGAAAAATTTCGTCTTGAATATCTTGTAAAAAAAGGGAAAATCCAGATTCTTTTTGACCGCTTGAAAGATGTACCTAAAGAAGAGAAACCTTTAATCGGTAAGGAACTGAACATACTGCGTTCCTATGCAGAAACCGAATATTCAAATCTCAAAGAGAAATTTGAAAAAGCAAAAGTGAGTAAATCCGATTATGATTTGACGCTTCCCGGAAGAACTAAAACAACAGGTACATATCATCCAATAAACCAGACTATCAAAGAAATGGTTAATATATTTTCAGGTCTGGGTTTTGATGTGGTTGAAGGTCCCGACATAGAAAATGAATATTATAATTTTGATGCATTAAATTTTCCTCCCGAGCATCCGGCAAGGGATATGCAGGATACTTTTTTTATTAAATCAGAAAACAATCTTTTACTCAGAACCCATACATCACCGGTTCAAATCAGGATTATGCAAGCTTCGAAACCACCAATACGCTGCATTATGCCCGGGAGAGTTTATCGAAATGAAGCAATAAATGCCCGTTCTCTTGCAGAGTTCCATCAGATAGAAGGTTTATATATAGATAGGAAAGTTACTTTCGCTGAATTGAAAGGAACTTTGATGTTGTTTGCAAAAAAAAT